>JAYUTQ010000001.1:0-11073 GCA_043755055.1 Chitinophagaceae bacterium
GCTTCCAAAATAAGAAGAATAGTTATTGGAGCATGAAACTGTTTTTACAAGCGGTAATTAGTTGCATTTTTTTTTAAGCCTAACACAAAATGTGGCGAAACAAAAATCAGTTTTGGAAAAGCTATCGTTTTTGATCTTAAGAATCTGCACTGTAATGGCTATTGCATAAACCAAATCTGTTTATCAGTTTACCGACAAATTATAAGACATTAACAACAAAAAAGCTCTCACAGTTCTTGGTGCTTTATGTTATGCTGCAGCTGCGGCCATGTATGTTATTGGCTCCAACAGCAGTCATCTTACGGAGTTAAAAGACTTTTTTTAGGTGCCGCTGTCATTGGGCTTGCTTTTGCTGATTATGGCCGGAAGAAAAAAGTGAACATCAAAAAAAGTTGCAGCAGTTGTTTACAAAAAATTATCTAGAGGAGTAGTTTTCCTGGGTATAAAAGTTTGCAAATACAGAGAGATTGAATCCTGACAATCCGTAAGGGATTACATGTTTATAGGAAACATGAAACCTACTTAGGTTCTACCCCGAAAAGGTTGCATGGTATCGTTGTTACTAATTGCTACATACATATAACCCCGCAGGGGTGAAACCCATATAGTCCGGGCTTTTTCGCTTCCGGCTTCCTTTGAACTTTTAATGGCCTCGGTGGTGTACCGGCTGATGAGCAGCCTTGTAAATAGGCTTCAAATTTACTATCCACCTTTGCATGAAACTTGCACTTACAGTAATGGACGCACCCTCATTGTAACTCACAGATGTACCGCTCCCCCCCCACTTATAACTTGTGTGTTAATGACTGTTTAGTTTTATTTTTTTATGGAAAATAAAGCATATAAAGGCCAGATTTTAATTATAAAAAAACAGAAAATTAGTTATTGGCAATGGATGCCAAATAATATAAACCACGTATCAGCATAATATTGTTAAATTGGGAACTGTATTTTTCCGGCATGTAGCCTCATAAAATCATCTAAATAAATTTGTAATGAAGAACCAAACCATTTTTTTACTGACGGCTGTAACATCCTTTTTGGAAACTCCGGGCTAATGGCCGCATTGCTCCAACACATTTTTTAAAATGAGAATTATTGCTGCTTTTATAGAATATACCTCCTAAAAGTCAAAACTGCCTGGTAGTTTTTTCTCTATTAATACTCCACCATTATTTAAAAACCAAAACATCACCCTATGAAAAAAGTTCTACTGCTAACCGTTGCGTTGGCATTATTGGCCACAGAAGGCTTTTCGCAATCAGACAGATTCTGGTCTGCC
Organism: Chitinophagaceae bacterium; assembly: GCA_043755055.1. Classification (GTDB taxonomy): domain Bacteria; phylum Bacteroidota; class Bacteroidia; order Chitinophagales; family Chitinophagaceae; genus JAZKFT01. The sequence continues at coordinate 1,283 of JAYUTQ010000001.1, forward strand.
AATATCGAAAGCCGTGGCAACATTTTAAAAGACAAAGCTGTTTCCCGGCTTAGTTACCCTAAAGAATTTAAATTATTTAACCTCAATGCGAATGCAATAAAGCAGGAGTTGTTTTCTATAGCAGGCAGAAATCCAACAAAGGCTACTACGATTATTTCCCTACCCAATGCCGCAGGCAATTTGGAGCAATTTCAGGTAGTGGAAGCGTCTAATTTTGAACCGGATTTACAGGCTCAATTTCCTGAGATCCGTGCTTTTTCCGGAAAAGGATTAACCGATAAATATGCCACTTTAAAACTGAGCATTTCCCCGCAGGGTATACAAACCATGGTTTTTAGAACAGGTACTACCAATGAATTTATTGAGCCTTATTCTGAGGATCATACGGTGTACTCCGTTTTTACATCGCAAAGAGAAAAGGGCGGTTTACCATGGGCCTGTACTACAGAAGAGGTGGCCTTATCAAAAGATATCAATTCGCAAATAACCGCAGAGGCAGTGGGTAGCTCTACCGGGCAATTAAAAACTATGCGTTTGGCACAGTCGTGCAATGGAGAGTATTCCAACTATTTTGGGGCCACAAGTTCGGCTCAGGTAGGATTGGTTTTGGCCGCTTTCAATGCCACACTAACCCGCTGCAATGGCTGTTACGAAAAAGATCTTGCTTTACATCTGAACCTCGTAGCCAATTCAACATCGGTTATTTATTATAGCCCGTCCACCGATCCATATTCTACTACATTAAGCCAGTGGAATGCACAATTACAATCTACTTTAACATCGGTTATTGGCGAAGCGAATTACGATATTGGCCACTTGTTTGGTGCTTCTGGCGGTGGTGGAAATGCAGGCTGCATAGGCTGTGTTTGTGTTAATGGTTCTAAAGGCAGCGGCATCACTTCGCCTGCCGATGGCATACCGCAGGGAGACAATTTCGACATTGATTATGTAGCACATGAAGTAGGCCATCAGTTAGGCGGCAACCATACGTTTTCACAGTCTAATGAGAATACAGGCGTAAACAAAGAAGTTGGCTCGGGCATTACGATTATGGGTTATGCAGGTATTACTTCTCAAGATGTGGCCCCACATTCCATCGATATTTTTCATCAGGCAACCATTGCACAGATAAAGGCGAACCTTTCTACAAAAACCTGTCCTATATCTACTGATATTACCACAACCAATGCAGCCCCGGTTATTGGTGCTGTTACCAATTACACCATACCTATCAGCACACCTTTTGCACTTACAGCCAATGCTACCGACGCAAATGGCGATGCACTTACTTACTGCTGGGAGCAGAATGATAATTCAACTACTACCGGAACCGGAAGTGTTGCATCACCTACAAAAGCAACGGGGCCAAACTGGCTTACATTCCCCGCCACTGTATCTGCTACAAGAACGTTTCCAAGATTATCAACCATACTTTCCGGCTTGTTTGTAACGCCACCGTTACCAGGTGGTGATGCAGGTGCAAATATTGAAGCCTTAAGTTCGGTTTCAAGAACGCTTAATTTCCGCTTAACCTTACGGGATAATCGTCCTTACAGTTCTACTGCGCCTTTGGCCATAGGCCAAACTGCTTTTACAGATGTGGTAGTAACGGTTAGCAACACATCGGGACCATTTGCGGTAACCGCACCAAATACTGGTGTTACATGGGCAGGCGGCTCTTCGCAAACAATTGCCTGGAGTGTAAATAATACGACAGCCGCACCTGTTAGTTGTGCCAATGTAAAAATTTCTTTAAGTACAGATGGCGGACAAACCTTCCCGACAGTACTAGCTGAAAGTACTGCAAATGATGGTACAGAAACGCTGGCAATTCCTGTTGGAGCAACATCTACAGCAAGAATAAAAGTAGAAGCGGTGGGCAATATTTTCTTCGACATTAGCAATACCAACTTTACCATTGGTGGTGCTATAGCCTGCGGCGATGCAACAGGATTGGCTGCCTCTGCTATAGCCGATAATAGTGCAACGGTAAGCTGGAATGCCGTAGCCAATGCGGTTAGTTATGAGGTAGAATATAAATTAAATGCTTCTGCTACATGGACCAATTTTACTACTGCACAAACGGCAACTTTTGCCAACCTTACTGGGCTTACACAAGGCTCATTGTACGATTGGAGGGTAAGGGCAACCTGTACTTCCGGCAGCGGCAATTTTGTACAATCACAGTTTACAACTACGGCTCCGTTTGTATGTAATGCTCCGGCGGGCCTTACCAGTTCTGCTATTACAAGTTCAAGTGCCACCATTAGCTGGACAGCTGTTAGTGGTGCGGTAAGTTATGATATGGATCATAAATTGGCCAGTTCAGGGACCTGGATCAACTCTATTACCGGAACGACTGCAGTATCGAGAAGTATTACCGGATTAACTGCTTCATCAGTTTACGACTGTAGGGTAAGAACCAACTGTTCTGCTGCTTCAAGCGGCTACTCACAGGCACAGTTTACTACAGCTGCCGTTAGCACCTGCCCGGGCATTTATGATGTTAGCACCAACGGAACAGCAAGCGGAGCAGCACTGATTCCGTTTAACACAGATATTAAAGGATTAATAAGCCCGACCGGTGATGAAGATTACTACAGGTTTGTAATTACAACCGGCGGCTCTGCAACGGTTACGTTAACTACTTTACCAGCCGATTATGACCTTGCCATTTACAGCAGCAACGGTACTACAAGACTGGCCCGTAGTCAGGTAAACGGAACTGCTAACGAAACAATTACAAGAACCTATACTGCCGGTACTTATTACGCCAGGGTTTATGGATATAATGGCGCCAATAATGCAACCAACTGTTACACATTACGTGTACAAACAGGCACTGCAAGCAGAAATGATGGTGACCAATTAATCACTGTATCCAACGACAAGTTATCTGTATTTCCTAACCCTGCCGGCTACACGGCTACACTTACCTTTAATGCAATGGCAGAGGGTAAAGCTGCAATAAGTGTTATAAATCAGGCAGGCAATGTGGTATTACAGAGAACTATTGCGGTAAACAAAGGCGCCAACAATAGTAAGTTAGATGTGGCCAATTTGGCCAGTGGCATCTATGCTGTTAAAATACAAATTGGTGGTGTTTTGCAAACGGCAAAACTTGTGGTAATTAAATAAAACCACATTGAGTAAATATTTAAAAGAGGTTGCCAGGTGGCAGCCTCTTTTTTTTGTGTTGAAATAGGTAAACGTTTCTATCCTAACAGAGGAAAATAACTACAATTCAGAAATTCTTCCTTAAGGATTATTGTTATCTTCTTCCTCGCATTTTATTTTATCACAGTATTACTTTAAAACTTTCCATCTTCTCCCCTACACATTGAACCCAATAAATACCTGCCGGCAAATACCCTGTTTGTAACATCTGTGAACCAGCATTTACACTTGTAAAAAATTTCACTCTTTGGCCTGTATTATTTATTATGTACAATTGTTTAATTGGATAAGGTGTGGTCAATTGCAGTTGTCCGTTGCCAATATTTACGATCCTTATTTTATCGCTAATCCGGTTATTGATTTCAACAATGGATGAGTATTGAACCATACCATCAGCATACGTTATTTTTAATCTGTAAAACCTTTTTGCATCATTTACCGGAACGGTGCTAAATTGGTAAGATGCAGTGGTTATAAGGGTTTGGGGCAATACAGAACCAATAGCTGTAAACCGTGTTCCGTCAATAGATTTTTCCATATCAAAACGAAGTTGCGTTGGACCTATAGACGCTCTCCATTGCAACACATCTGTATTGTTTTGATAGTTGCCGGTAAAGGAATTTATTGTAACAGGCAGAAATCCGCTAAGCACAACTTTGTATACAGTTCCCGAAAGTGTGCCTGCATACAATGTTCCGTTTTCGGCTTCCCCAAAAGTGGAAATATTAGCTGGCACACCGATGCTTTGCACAGCAGTTTGGTAACCGCCTATACCGTTGGGCTTTACCATAAATGCATTGGGCCGCACATAATCCGCACATATGTACCAGCCCTGTAAATCGGTAAATTCTGCACCGCGATACACATAGCCGCCTGTAACAGAAAAGCCCCCGGCACTGTTATGAAAATACTCAAATACTGGTGGGGTGGAACTGCCCACTGTAAGGTTACATGGTTGTATACCAGAGGCAGTGTTTGGGTGCAATCCCTCGCTACAGCGCCACTGATAATTAAGGCCGGCTGTACTTTCAGCTGGTCTGTAGTTTATTTCTTCCCAGGCGTTTTGGCCTACATCTGCTATCCACATATCGCCGTTCAACCTGTCGAAACTCCAACGCCACGGGTTGCGTAATCCCAATGCATAAATTTCATCTGCCACACCATCACCCGGAACTAAAAATGGATTGGTTGGCGGAATGCTGTAAAAGGGATTAGCAGTTGCAAAACCGTTTACATCAATTCGTAACATTTTGCCCAACAGAGATGCAATGTTTTGGCTGTTTTGGTTAGGATCGTTGCTACTGCCACCATCACCGGTGCCAAAGTAAAGAAAACCGTCCGGGCCAAAATTGAGTTTACCACCATTATGATTGGTAAAAGTTGGATGCGGTATGGTGAGCAGTACCGTACCCGCATTTACAGCTATGTTAGGGTTGGCCGAAACAGAATATCGTGAAAGCGCAATATTGCTGCTGGTATTGGTATAGTATAAAAAAAAGTAACCATTAGTGGCATAGTTAGGGTGAAATGCAAGACTTAGCAAACCTTCTTCGCCACCGGCGCTAATGGTAGTACTGATGTCGATAAAAGGCGTAGCAAGCACTGCACTGCCATTCCAGATTTTTATAATACCATTTCGCTGAACCAGAAAAAGACGGTTAGTACCGTCGTTGGCACTCACAATATCTACAAGACCGGTTACTCCGGTAATTGTTGTTGCCTGGGTAAAAGCCAAAATTGGCTGTGCGGTTGCGAAGCCAAAAGCACTACAGCTAAATAATAAAGCGTAAAATTTTCTTTTCATAAAAATCAGATTTTAAAAGTAAAGCATGTGAAAGCTAGTGTACTTTAAAGTGGATAAGATGGTTTTAGTACAAAATCAACGTGCAGACTGCAATTAGTTTACCCAAAATCAGGCCAAAACTTTATAGCACAATAAACGAAAACATACCAGCCAATAACCAGCCACAACCAACCCATAAACGGACAGTTGGAAGAAATTGAACATCTATAGTTTAGCTTTTAATCATACCAAAAGCTATTTTATGAAACGTATATTCTTCTTTCTCCTTTCTGGCTGCAGCGTTATTTGCTATGGGCAAAATGTGGGCATAAATACCGCTGCACCCGAGGCCAGCCTCGATGTAAACGGCGATTTAATATTGCGAAGTGCCGACAAAACCCTGACTGATGGTGACAATATTATAAATGTTACCAACAGCCCTTTTAGCAATTACAGAATTACCGGCCCAACTGCCCCTTTTAACATAACCGGCCTTACTTACGGCCCCGATGGCAAACTGGTTACCATTTTTAACCGCAGTGGATTTACAATGGTTTTAATGAACGAAAGCCCGGCAACGATTGGGCCTACCCAACGCATTATTACCGGCACCGGTGCAGACTTAAACATACCCAACAATGCCAGTGCTAATTTGCAGTTTGATGGTGGAGCACAGCGTTGGGTACTACGCAGCCACAGCGGCATACTAACAGGTTCGGGCGGTGGAAGCGGCTGGGGCTTAAACGGTAATGCCGGAACAAATGCCAACACCGATTTTATAGGAACCACAGATAATACGGCTTTTATTATAAAGAGTAATAATCAAACTGTAGCCTTGTTTCAGTATGGTTTTCCAAGTAACAATTATATCGGCACCAACTTTCAGCGTACGGGTGTAGGCATATTGGGTACCGGCGCTCCTACCCACACACTTGAAGTTGGTCTTGCCGATTTGGCGGGTGGCAGCCAGGGTGCATTTGCTGTAAGGGGCACACAACATATAACACATTTTAATTATGGCACAAACGAAGATGTATATATCCGTGCCGGCAAAAATGGTAGCCATATTTTATTGAACGACGGGCCTGCTGCTGGCAATGTGGCCATTGGCACTAATATACCCGATGCTAATACAAAACTAACTTTACAAACACCCGCAGATTTTGCTACGGCCTTATCCATCCGTAACCCAAGTGGCTCAGCTATGCTGAATGCTTATGTTGGCGGACCGGCTAATGGCAATACCATTTCGCTGGGCACACCGGGAGTTATGCCTATTGCTATTTACACCAATTCAGCCAACCGCATTTTTATAGCTGCCAATGGTAATATCGGTATTGGTACAGATAATCCCATTAATAAACTTTCGGTAAACGGCGATATACGCAGCCGTGAAGTAACCGTGGAAACTGCCAACTGGCCCGACTATGTTTTTGAACAGGAATATAACCTAAGGCCGCTGGAAGAAGTAGAAAAATTTATACTACAACACAAACACCTGCCCGAAATACCCACTGCAAACGACATGCATTCAAACGGCTTAAAACTTGGTGACCTGCAAAAAAAGATGATGGAAAAAATAGAGGAACTGACTTTGTATATTCTTCAGCAGCAGAAGCAAATAGATCGGTTGGAAAAGGCTAATGCAAGTAAAAAGTAAACAAGGATTTCTTATTTGGAAGCCAGCGAAAGCCGAGCCCAGATTAAGCGACATTGGCGAACGTTTTTAATCCCTTAGCATTACGGGGCTCCGTTCAACCAATTACTACTTTGAAACATCCAGAAACACTTTCCCTTTTGACACATTTTTTCTGTCAGAATCAGACGCCAACATGGCGTCTCTACAAACCAACAACCCACAAACCAAAAATCGTAAATCGTAAATCATTATGAAACAGCATAAACGAATCACCAGTATAATTGTGCTTTGCTGCCTTGCTGTTACATGCTTTAGCCAGGTTACAGAAATACCGCCGGCACTACTTTCTAAACTGGCCGGCAAGAAAAAATATGGGGATGTAATGAAGGAAGTAGACAACTATTTCAAGGCCAATAATTTTAATAACAACCCCCAATTATTTAAAGAATACAAACGCTGGAACCGCTGGGCGTGGTTTGCCGCCAGGCATATAAATGAGCTGGGCGAAGTGGATTATAAAGCCTCAAAATACTTTGACGAAGCCAAAAAAATAAAAGACAATCAGCTAACTAATTCACCAAACGGAGTAGCATCCACAGCCGGCAATTGGAGTTCCATAGGGCCCACAACCACAAGCTGGGGGTTACAAGGTGGCAGCCGTGGTATTGGACGTATAGACAGGCTGGCTATAAACCCAAACAATCCGTTGGTAATATTGGCGGGCAGCCCAAGTGGCGGCTTATGGCGTACCAACGATGGTGGCATTAGCTGGTTTTCTATAACAGCATATCTACCTAATTGCGGTATAGCCGGTATGGTATTCGACAATAACGACCCAAGCGGTAACACCATTTACATTTTAACCGGACAAAAAGTAGCAGGTAATTTTTTAATAGACTTTGGCCTGAATAGAAATAGCCTAGGCGTATTGCTTACAACAAACGGTGGCACTACCTGGAGTAAAGTTGGCAACTCAGAAACCGTACTAAGAAACAGGGTTCCGCAGAAACTTTTGCAGATGCGAAACTCCTCAAATGTGCTTTTTGCAGCTACATTTAACGGGCTATTTTCTTCCAGAGATTTTGGAGCCACCTGGGGGCCGGTAGTAGGAGCCGGTTTTACTATTTTAGATATTGAACAACATCCTGTAAACGATTCTATTATTTATGCTGCAGGTGTAAACGGCATTTTCAGATCAGCAAATTTTGGACAAAGTTTTCAATTTAACAGCACCTATACACCCGCCATATTTTCATCGGGCAGGGCCCAAATTGCAGTTACACCTGCAAACCCCAACGATGTGTATTACTTGCAGCTTGGTACCGATCCTTCACCCAACCCAACAGGTATTGTAACGAATACCATTTTTCAATCTGTAAATAGTGGTGTAGCCTTTACACGGATTAATACTCAAGACCTTACTGTAAATCAAAAGAATTATAATTATGCATTTGCAGTGAACCCTGCCAACCGAAATTTTATGGCGGCAGCAGGATTAAGTCTTACATCATCAAATAACAATGGTAATACTTTTGGTAATGTTACAATAGGTAACACCAACAACCCAGCAATTAATAACTATTTACACTCCGATATACACGATTTGGTGTACACACCAAACGGAGCCTTATTGTATGCTGCCTGCGATGGCGGTGTATTTGTAAGTACCGATAATGGGGTTACATGGGCCGACAGATCCGCTGGCCTGCAATGCACACAATACTACCATATGGAGGGATTTGAAGGAACAGAAAATTTATATATCGGCGGCACACAGGACAATGGTACCCATTATACTACCAACGGCAGCCACATGGTTTACTCTGGCGCCGGAGATGGTTTTGTATCCGACTTTATAAATACCGACAGTAGGTTTTTTTATCAGGTAGAGAATACCAACGTAAGCCGTTTTGATCGTTCCACAAATTCGTGGGTTGGTGTTTCTCCTGGTTTTGGGCCTACCAGAACTTTTTACCCAGATGTAATTTGCCACCCTACCCAACCTGGAACTGTATATGTGAGTTATAAAGACACTATTTGGCGGTCGTTTAACTATGGAGCCATATGGACCAATGTATCTAATTTGGGTAACAACGATGGGACCACGGCAACTACCAGAGGCTACAATGGCGGATTTGCCGTAAATGCAAACATGCCATCCAGATTATATGCAGCCAATGCAAATACCATTAGGCGTAGCGAAAATGAAGGCACAAGTTGGACAACCATTTCCGGAACGCCGGGCTGGCCGGCCACAACATTTACAATAACCGACATAGCTACCCGAAGCAATAATGCCAACGAAGTGTGGGTTACTACCACAGGTTTTTTTGGCCTTAGCAGGATATTATATAGCAGCAATGCTGGAGCAAACTGGACAGATTTTACAGCGAGTTTACCAAACGTACCTGTGTATTCCATTTTTTGTACTTCGCAGGGTGATGTTTATTGCGGCACAGAGCTAGGCGTATATTTTATGGATTTTGCCATGAACGATTGGTTGCCATTTTACAATGGCCTGCCCATGATTCCCGTAACCGATTTATTTGTAAATGAAGCAGCTAATTCCATTTCCGCAGCTACCTGGGGCCGTGGTATTTGGCGAAGCGATTTGTATAATGATTGCAGCCCATTAGTAGTTCTTAGCAGCGATGTAAATGGACGCTTTGCTTACCAATCAAGTGGTACACTGGAATCTTCACAAAAAATGCTGGGCACTTATAACAATGAACTTCGCTACCGCAGTGCCGGAAAAATAGTGCTTAAAAATAATTTTAAGGCAAAAGACGGGTCTTACTTCCATGGTATAATCGGGCCTTGCGGCCAGGGTGTTTTTAATAAAACCGATGGCGGTGTACCCAAAACAAAAGCAGAAATTTTGAATTTGAAAACCGACTAATTACCACATCATCACTTAAAAATTTTACAGTAGGCAATACGTACACCATCAGTTTTAGTGGTAATTTAATGACCTGGAAAAATGAGTAGGATACAATTGTGTACCAGCGGTTGTAGCACTGTAGTAATTCACGTATATTAAAACTGTCTTTAAAAATTGCAGTCGTAAAAACATAGCCTGCAATCAGCACTCTCCATGCGGATAAACCTACCAATAATATTACTACTACTCTCTGCAAGTATACATGCACAGCCCTATAGTTTTAAAACATTTACAACAAAAGACGGCCTCAG
>JAYUTQ010000002.1:0-4682 GCA_043755055.1 Chitinophagaceae bacterium
GCAGCACCAGCAGCATCCATTTTTGTTTATATATATTGTTCATTAGAATCTTTTTAGTGCTTAATAAGTGGAAATACTGAGATCGTATTCCTTTGCCATTTGTTCAGCAACGGTGGCATTTGTTTTGGCCGATACTTGTTCTGGATTTGTTTTTTTATTAATAATCGTTACCACGTTCAGTATAACAAATATTGCGAGGATTGCAAATGCCATAGAAGGGCGTAGCCAGGCAACGCCGGCAAAACCTTTACTGCTATATTCTCTCTCCATCCTGGCTTTTAGGCGGGTATAAAAGAAAGGCGTAGCCTCTGCTCTTTGTACCCCTTCGAGGCTGTTAAGTACGGCTTCTATCTCTGTTTCGGGTAATTGTTTGCTATTCATCATCTATGTTTTAATCCGTTTTATAATATTGCTGCAACGATTTCCGCAGGTTTTGTTTTGCCCTTTGCAATAAAGATTCCACTGCACCTTCCGACTGTAACATTACTGCCGCTATTTCCGACTGACCAAGTCCTTCCAGTTTTTGTAATACAAACGCAATGCGTTGGTTTTCGGGTAATTGCTGAATGGCTTTAAAAAGAATGGCAGCCCTTTCTTTATTGGCCAATTGAACACCGGGATGCAGAAAATCCGGAAGCTGCGGTACTGTTTGTTCATTACCCCCCAATATGCGCTGTATAAAACCGAACCTTTTTTTACGCTGTTTATGTTTTAGCCAATCCAGCGATTTGGTAATGCAGATGCGGTAGATCCAGGTACTCAACTTCGATTCTCCTTTAAAAGCATGCACAGACTGGTACACTTGTATAAATACTTCCTGGGCTATATCCTCTGCATCCTGGGCATGCTGCACCAAACCCAGCACCGTGTTGTACACCATTGGCTGATAATCAGCCACCAGCCTTGCAAATGCGGATTCCTCCTTTTGCTGTAATGCTATAATAAGTTGGTGTTCGTTCAAAGGCGAAGTGGTGCAAAAATGATTACCTGTCTAACATACAAAAAACAAAACTGACCATAAAATATAAGACGCCTCCCTGCTCATATTCCTTCGGCGGTGCTACATTTTATTTTTAGCATGGGTAATAATTAACTGAACCAACAAATAGTGTTGGTAATTAACTGCGATGCCTTTATTTTTGCCGCCCTTTGGCGAGGTAGCTCAGTTGGTTAGAGCGCAGGATTCATAACCCTGAGGTGATGGGTTCAATTCCCATCCTCGCTACAAAGCCCCTTTAACAGGGGCTTTTTTTATGCCCGATATAATTGCTTCATTTATACTTAAATAATACAAGCACATGTATAAAACCAAAGCGGCTGCACAAAATGTACAGCCGCTTTCTATAAATTTTTTAATGTGACTTTACAACCCACTGAGGCACAACCCTACACTCCATGGTCTTATTTGTGCACCAAAGCCGTCTTTTATTAATGAATTAATTTGGTACGATCCGTACAAAGAAAAATGACCATAGCCAACCCGTAAGGTGGTAGCAATTCTGGTGCTATTAAAAAAACGTTTGCTTTTCTCTTTCATTATTACTTTACCCTGACCGGGAAGGGTGGCATCATTTTTATCCTGTGGCTCTTTTCCTTTGGTGTGGGCATCTAATAGCGTTCCTACTTTTACGCCCAAGGCCAGTTTCCAGCTTTTGTTGCCATTTTCGGGATTGCTCATGTACCGCAGTTCTACCGGTATTTCAGCATATCCTGTGGCCAGCTTGTATTTTTTAAAATGGTTGATGCTATCTGCATTTTTAAACTGCAACGTACCAGGCGACACTTTGCCCGTAATATCGATCACTGTTTTCTCAAAGAAAATATTGCTGGTGCCAATACCTACGCCAAAACCAACACTAAAGCGGGGGTCGGTTTTAAAGGGTTTGTCCAGCATCAGGTACATATTAAAATGGCGGCTTAGGCCCTTGGTGCGGATGCTGTCCGGCTTGCCTGCCCATCCATCGTAACCTATCTGTATCACAAAATGGTCGTTGGCACGGCCACTTAAATCAATCTTGCTCCAGTCTCGTTTTACTTTTTTAGGCGCAACTTTAAGGGTGTCTTGTGCGGATATTGTACTAAAGGAAAAGGCTGCAAAAGCAGAAGCCAAAAATAATTTCGTCATATCAGTTGTTAAAAAATAATGAGGCTAAAGATAAAGGCAGTATGCAAAACAAATCGTTAAAAGAGAAAAACACTGTTTGCCATATTTTTTTAACCCCGAATGTGGCGAATAGACACAAATAATACGGTTTTACAAAATCCCTTCAATAGTGGTAATGGCTTTGGCCAATCTATCGTTATAGTTGCCGCTTATTTCTGCCCATGGCGTTTGCTGGTTTATGAGCAGGTCTTTGTAAATATGATAGAGTTTTTCCCTGTTTTCAAGGTCGGGGTATTCCCGTAGTTCGTCTTTTACCCAGGGCAGGTCGGGCTTGCAAAGCAGGTAGAGATCGTATTTTCTTTCCACAATCTGGTCTAAAATAAATGCATGGCATTGGCCAAATACAAATTCGCACCACACTTTCATTACGTACATGTCGGTGTCGAGGAAAAGCATTTGACCGTCAACCGTCGACTGTTGACCGGGAGTGGTTGACGGTCGACGGTTGACGGTTGACGGTTGACTGTTGACGGTCGACAAAATAAACGTCTCCTCTAACGCCAGTTGTCCTTTGGCAATGGTCAATAAATCATCGAACGAATAATTAGTGCCGTTTTTAAGTAAATATTCCCTGGCATACTCCGGACACCACTGGGTTTGGTAATGTTGGGCCAGTTGGGTGCAGAGGGTGCTTTTGCCTGTGCTTTCAGGGCCTATAATCACTACTTTTTTAAGTGGTGGCTGCATGTAATTTCTTTTTCCAGGTGATGTAGCCCATAATGGCCAGTACAAAAAATACAATGTATTGAAAGCTGGTAAACACAGCTCCTTTATAAAAGTATAATGGAATGGAGGCAAGATTGGTGAGCATCCACCAAAGCCAGTTTTCCAGTTTTTTACGGGCCATCAGCAACATTCCCGTATATGCTGCAGCCGAGGCAAAAGCGTCGGCAAATGGTACATTACTGGGGGTATAGGTGCTCAATATCCAGTATAATACGCTGTAACAAAATGTAAAAAATCCGATAGAAAATGCCCATTCTCTTTTACTACTTGCCGTAATAGCCAATGTTTTTCCATCGGTAGTTTTTTTTCGGCTCCACAAAATCCAGCCATAAATACTCATAATGGTGTAGTAAAAATTAAGGCTGCCCTCTGCATACAAACCCCACCACCCAAAACAAAACCAAGTGTACATTACCGTATTTACTATGCCGGTGGGATAAACTAAAATATTTTCTTTGCGACTATACATAACACTGGCTATACCAAAGGCAACCGCAGTAAATTCCTGCCATGTTGTAGCTTTTAACCCCTCTAAAAAGTGTTGGTATATTTCGGGTATAGTCAATTATTATGGTTTTGGGTATAAGGTTTAGGGTTTAGGGTTTAGGGTTTTGGTTTGTACCTGCCTAAATAAGGTTTACCTGTTTCATTTAATATCTGTATGCAGCTTTCTAATCTATTTACTATTAACAAATCCCCAATCCCTAATCCCCACTACCTATCCACCCAGGTTTCTATATCCTTTAATAATTATTCGTACATCATCTGTCCACTCATAATCCCGGGCATACCAATGGTCGATGGTGTGCAGGCTTTCGGGAGTAAGTTCTTGTAAGGCAGCCACAGGTTTTGCCGTAGGCGAAATAATACCTGGTTTAATGCCCGGCAAATTATTGGTAGCAAAATGATACCCAACCCATGTGCGGCTGCCGCCCAATACTTTAAATAAATTCGTCATAAAGCCACCAGCCTTTTTTACCAGCAATACATGTAAAGGCAGGCTAATTAGAAATAACAAACACCACACCACGTCTGCCACCCGCTTGTACCGCTGGTATTCTGGCTCATTTATTTTATAAGCCATTTGTGGCAGCAATGTTTCGCCGGTTGTATCCTTACTATCGCTGCCCACAAGGCTTTGTGTTTTGTAATAATGAAACTTGTACCGAAGCCTTCTTTTTTGCTGTAGTATTTCAATTGTTTGCTGCATGCTTAGCGATGAGTCGATACAAAAAATAAGTTCTTTTGCAGGTACACTTTCCAGCAGCTTATCCAGTTGCTGCAAGCGGCCAATTGAATTGCCAGCATCTTCATTGGGGCTTATTCTTCCCAGTATCCTTTGGTTGCGGCCGGCGGCCAGCATCATCAGTTCGGTTTCGGTAAATGCGGCAGGGGAGGCCACAATCAAAGTTTGCCGGTATTCCTTGTTTTCATCCATGTTACTTATCACTTTAGCGGATACTAATACCCATCGGAATAATATGATACACAAGGCTGCTGCTATGCCGCCAAATAAAATAATACCACGGCTAAAACGGTACTGCTCGTTGAGCAAAGAATATACTGCCAGATTAATAACAATGGCTACCAGCATAGCATTCAGGGCTCTTAATGGGCGGTACCATTTATCGTACAGGCCAGCAATGCTGCCTGCCAATATAAATAAAAGGGTAAAAGCCGGAAGGCTTATTTGTATCACAGCGGGTACCGCTTCCAGCCCGGGTTTTACATACGTACTCCAGAAAGTTTTTACTAATATGAGGCAGGATAAAATGATGGCCGCATCTATCAG
>JAYUTQ010000003.1:0-2133 GCA_043755055.1 Chitinophagaceae bacterium
GTTTCTCTAGGAATGCGCTCAAAATACCTAATCCTAAATGATTATAAATTATAACCACGGGTGAAATCCGTGGTTATTTTTGTTAAACCCATTTCAGGGTTTAAAGATTGGACTATTTAAAATGTTCATTTGATATAAAAACAGTCCAAAGCAATAACGCTTTGGACTGTTTTTATTTATCTGAATTGGTAATTACCTGCTCATACTGGCAAGGAATTCATAGTTGTCTTTTGTTCCTTTCATACGCTTCATAAGTTCGGTCATAGCTTCTTCGGTTTTCATATCGTTTAAGAAAACACGAAGCAGGTTCATTCGTTGCAGTACGTCACGGTCAAGTAGCAAATCATCACGGCGGGTGCTGCTTGCCACAAGGTCTATAGCCGGGAAAATTCGTTTGTTACTCAGGCGGCGGTCAAGCTGTAATTCCATGTTGCCTGTACCTTTAAATTCTTCAAAAATTACCTCATCCATTTTGCTACCGGTATCTATTAAGGCAGTGGCAATAATGGTAAGCGATCCGCCAAATTCTACTTTACGGGCAGCACCAAAAAACTGTTTTGGTTTCTGCATAGCGTTGGCTTCCACACCTCCACTTAATACTTTACCGCTGCTTGGCGCCACAGTATTGTGGGCACGGGCAAGGCGGGTAATGCTATCTAAAAGTATTACCACATCGTGGCCGCACTCTACCAAACGCTTGGCTTTTTGCAAGGCCATGGTGCTCACTTTTACGTGCTTTTCAGCGGGTTCGTCAAAGGTGGAGGCGATTACTTCTGCATTTACGCTGCGTTCCATATCGGTTACTTCCTCGGGGCGTTCATCTACCAATACTATCATCAGGTAGCACTCCGGGTGGTTAGCGGCTATGGCGTTGGCCAAAGCTTTTAATAGCATGGTTTTACCTGTTTTTGGCTGTGCCACTATCAATCCACGCTGCCCTTTACCTATTGGGGTAAAAAGATCCATGATGCGGGTGCTGTAATTATCGCTGCGGTCGAACAGGTTCAGTTTTTCGAAAGGAAACAGTGGTGTTAGGTAATCAAACGGAATACGATCCCGTACTTCTTCGCTTGTTTTACCATTGATGGTTTCTACTTTAAGCAAGGCAAAATACTTTTCACCCTCTTTTGGCGGACGAACGGAACCGTAAACGGTATCACCTGTTTTTAAGCCAAATAATTTTATCTGGCTTGGGCTTACATACACATCATCCGGAGATGAAAGGTAATTGTAGTCTGATGAACGTAAAAAGCCATATCCGTCAGGCATCATTTCCAATACGCCTTCGCTCAGGATCATACCATCAAAATCTATATTGAAAACGGGTTGTTCCCTTTCACGTTGCGGCCTTGGCAGGTCACGGTAGCGTTGCTGGGCATTTATTTTTTGTTGTTCCGGGGTTTCGGTAGGGGTCGCTGCATTTTCATCGGCCTGAACGGTTGCCACCGGGTCGTCGTAACCGGCAGATATTGGTTGTTGCGGGCCTTGTGGCTGGCTTTCGGAAGCGGTAACCGGTGCTGCTTCGGCTGGAGCTATGTTACCATTGTTGGTATTGTCTATGGTTTCTTCCCGAAACTCTTTTGGCTTACGGCCACGTTTAACGGGCTTTTCGGTAGTTGGCTCTGTAGTGGTTGTTGTGGTTGTGGGCACTTCCGGTGCCGTAATGGCTTCTACTGGCGCTTCTACCACGATGCTCCCGGTTTCTGGTGTATTTGAAACCGGATCGGACTCGATTATTTTTGGAATTCTTTTACGGCGAATTTTTTCAACACCATTGGCAGATGGTTTAGAGGCCTGTTCTATGATAGCTTCCTTTTCTACAATTTTATTAATCAATTCTGGTTTGCTTAATTTTTTAGAATTGGGAACCCTTAGCTGATCGGCAATATCAAGTAATTCCGGAACGAGCATATCGTTCAGTTGCATAATGTCGTACATACAAAAATCTTAAAGTTGAAAAACACTTAACTCTGATGGAAAATAAATAGTGTGATTTTAAATCGGTTGAGCGGAAAAACAGGAGCTGACAATGCAGATAAATAATATGGGCGTTCAGCGTTAATCCGATGCAATGTTACAGCAACATTATAAAAAGGGCAAAAAAATAATTTTTGGAGTAAAAAAAGGCTGTTC
>JAYUTQ010000004.1:0-11055 GCA_043755055.1 Chitinophagaceae bacterium
TAAAAGAAAAGTGCTTGTGCAGTAGATAACAAGCGCAGTTGCGAACCAAGGCGCAAAATTTTTGTAACCCGCCCTGATGTTATTTTCGCCTTTGGCTAAAAATAAAAAAATAATCAACCCACTTACAATTAAGCAATATGAATAAATTCCCGACACGATACCATTAAAAGAGTGGTAAGGATCAAAATTTTTTAGCTGAAGAAAGAACACCACAATAAAAGCCAATGCCGATATAAAAAAAAACCAAGCTAGTTTTTTTTTAATGATCAGGAAGGTGATATATGTAAATGAAAACAACATCAACGCATGCTCAATTGTGTAAACTAGTATGTTATACCTGATCTGATAGCTAAGATATACAGCGTAACCACTTAAAATTGACATGCAAATACATATCAATGCGGACACAATTTTTATTACATCTATACCATTTCGCCTGATACTAATTATACAACCTGCGATTGCTATCCATGGGCTGAAAACTTCAATTATATCGTATATATTTATCTGCATTTTTTTATTTAGGGAACCTTAATAAAAAGCCGCCATCAGAGGCTAATGCAGTATCTTGAGGGCAAGGAACAGGCGGTGGACATGGTCTAAAATATATTATTTCAAGACCAGCTGCATTTTGTTCCTGTCCATCTGGCGGCACAATGGCAATCAAATCATTTTTTTCGTCTATGTATGCAGGAACGGCGACAAAGCCCGTCAGATTGTCTTTATTAGCATGAAAAAGCCAATAGCCCACTACATTTACTGTACCAACAATTAACGGTACTGGCAAACATATAAAAAGTGGCGGCAATGAATTATCTAAAGATAGCGAATTCCTGTGGTGTTTAGTTGCAAGACAGGCTTCTTTAAAAGTTATTTCTTCATTTTGTATACTTTGCAAAAACGCCATACAGCCATTGGAAGCTGTACTTAAAATAGACAGTTGGGTGGTCTTAGAAAAATTAAGATAGAACATAACACTAAATTTTTGAGGTTATTTAATACCTGCAAGATAATTCCCAGCCTCTCCCCCCGCAACCCGTGTTTTCACCAAATTTCCCCCGTAAAAACACGCCACAAATACCGTGTTTTTACCCTTGCTGGCCGGTACATGGTTTTGCAATATTTGTGCATCACAAACAACAAAATTTCAAACACGTAATATTCCCACGTCTTCCAACCAATAACCAACCAATCATTTTCCCTCAATCAAAAACTAAAAACCATGAAAAAATTTATTACACTCATCGTTTTTAATTTACTAATGGCTGTTTATACAATGGCACAAGTAATCAGTGCGCTTACACCTCCTGCCAACCCACAAAAAAGAGACTTAACCGGCCCTGCAGGTAGCCAATTTTTTGGCCGCAGTATTACTTTACTTACAAATGGCAATTATGTAATAAGCGATAATGGCTATAGCGAAGGTGGTTTAAGTGGCATAGGTGCTGTATACCTGTATAATGGCAGTAACCATTCTTTGATAAGTACACTAAAGGGTTCTAAAGCCAGTGATTTTGTTGGGTCTGCAGTAACTGCATTAAGTAATGGCAACTATGTTGTAAGCAGTACATCGTGGGATAACGCTACAATTGCCAATGCGGGGGCAGTTACATGGTGTAGCGGCACACTCGGCATTAATGGTGTAGTAAGTGCTGCTAACTCTCTTGTGGGCTCTTTAGCCAACGATAATGTTGGTACCATTTCGGCTTTGAGTAATGGTAATTATGTAGTACTGTCTTCTAATTGGGATAATGTGACCCTTGCAGATGTTGGGGCGGTAACCTGGTGCAATGGTACTACCGGCCGAACCGGTACTATCAATAGCAGCAACTCTTTATTAGGAACTAAGGCAAACGATAAAATAGGCGACAACGGAATATTTACCCTAAGCAATAGCAACTATATAGTACAGAGCAAACTATGGGAAAATGGACCAATAGTAAATGCAGGTGCCGCTACTTGGTGTAATGGAACTACGGGGCGTACCGGCAATATTGCAGCTGCCAATTCATTAGTAGGAAATACGCAGGATGATTTTTTTAGCATTGCCATTAAAGAGTTAACCAATGGAAACTATGTAATCGGGCTTTCAAGGTTTGATAATGGGACCAAATTTGATGCTGGGGCAGCGGTATGGTGCGGGGGCACTACCGTTACATCCGGCACCATTTCCATTGCCAATGCTTTGGTAGGTGGGGCATCTTACGACTATATCAGCGAAAATGGATTGTTTGCATTAACCAACGGAAATTATGTGGTGGCAAGTTCCGGAAGCGATAATGGGGCAATACAAAATGCCGGAGCTGTTACATGGGGTAATGGTACTGCCGGTACAGTAGGGGTGGTAAGCAGCAGTAACTCCCTGGTAGGTGCTACGGCAAATGATAATGCAGGTCTCAGCTATCCGGCCTTTAATAATTTATTGTATGTTAGAACAGGCGTTATTGCAGGCATTACCCCATTAACCAACGGTAATTATGTAGTGCTAAGCAGGTACTGGCACGGCAGTGGTGGCCTGACCGAAGTGGGTGCTGTAACCTGGTGTAGCGGTACGGCTGCCACAACGGGTACTATTACACCAGCTAACTC
This sequence comes from Chitinophagaceae bacterium, assembly GCA_043755055.1. Taxonomy (GTDB): domain Bacteria; phylum Bacteroidota; class Bacteroidia; order Chitinophagales; family Chitinophagaceae; genus JAZKFT01. Next base: position 2,590 of record JAYUTQ010000004.1, read on the forward strand.
TTTAACAGGCACAGTAGCTAACGATAAGGTGGGGCTTAGTGGCGTAACCGCACTTACAAATGGCAATTATGTAGTATGTAGCGAAAGATGGAACAACGGATCCATATTAGGTGCTGGTGCAGCCACCTGGGGTAATGGCACTACAGGCATAGCAGGGCCGGTAACCGCGGGTAATTCTCTGGTAGGCGATTTTAGTAACATTTTTGTAGGCAGCGCAGCTGTAGCCCTTACCAATGGAAATTATGTAGTTCATAATGCCACTTGGTCAACTTCTAACACCACCGTATTGGGAGCTGCTACCTGGGGTAATGGCAGTACCGGCATTGCTGGCCCCATTAATGCGGGTAATTCGTTAATTGGTGATGCAGCCATTCCTGTTAGTGCATTGAGTTCTATAACACCGCTTACCAATGGCAACTATGTGGTAGTGGCCAAAACCTGGGGTGGCGGTAAGGGAGCCGTTACCTGGTGCAATGGCAATACAGGGCTTACCGGCACTGCCAACACTAACAACTCTTTTATAGGAGCCAATAATTTTAATCGCATTGGGTCGGGAGGCATATTGCCACTTTCCAATGGAAATTACATTATAGCAAGCCCAACTTCGTACACTTTTAATGATGAAGCAACAGTGAGAGGTATAGGTGCTGTAACATGGGCTAATGGCAATGGACCTATCATAGGAAAGCCAAGTGTATATAATTCGCTTACCGGTACCACAATAGACGATCAAATTGGTTCCTCCGTTTTTACAGGGGCAAATAATATAACTACCCTGCCCAACGGCAATTATGTGGTTAACAGCCAGGATTGGGATAATGGCACCATTACAAACGCCGGGGCAGTAACATGGGGTAATGGCAGCAGTGGTACCAGTGGATTGATAAAAACTTGTAATAGCGTTTTGGGCACTACAGCCAATGGGGGCTCACAAGGAGAGGCGACAGCAATGCTTACCATTTATAACCCCATACACCAATACCTTATTGTAGGCCGCCCTTACGATAAAATTATTACCATATTTAACCCCAATCATATAATAGCCGATTTAGCTGCCCATGCAGATACAGTGGCCAGCTATGTAGCAGCGGGTGCTGCAAATATGCCGTTATTAGCAAATGCCGGATGTGGCAAAATAGGCATGCTAACCTCTAATGGAGCCAACCCGATAAATGGCCCGGTAAAGGCAAAACTTTGGGTAGAAACTACACAGCCTGCCCATAACGGCCGGCCGTACCTAAAGCGCCACTATCAGGTAACACCAGATAACAATGCCGCAACGGCAACCGGTAGCCTGACGATTTATGCCACCTAGGCAGAATTTGATGCCTTTAACACCTACCCCTACAACGGCCCCGACCTGCCCACCAGCCCAGCTGATGCTGCAGGTATATACAACCTGCGGATTTATAAATATGCAGGAACAAGCAGCAATGGCACAGGTACACCCGGCAGCTATGCCCAACCGGGTATTGAAATAGACCCAAACGATAACAACATAGTGTGGGATGCCGATAATAATTATTGGGCTATCACTTTTAATGTAAGTGGCTTTAGTGGCTTCTTTATTGGCAACAGCGTTACCACTATTTTACCATTGCAATTAATAAGTTTTACGGGCCTGCACCAGCCTCGGCAAAATCTATTACAATGGGCTGCAACCAACCAAACCAATACCAAAACATTTGCCATAGAACATAGCACCAATGGCCGGAATTTTAACTCCATAGGTACGGTAGCCGCAAATGGCCGCCAAGATGGCAACTACACTTTTAACGATGCGGCGTACCATAACGCCACAGCTTATTACAGGCTTAAAATAACAGAGAGCAACGGGCAATACACATATAGCCCCATTATTAAATTGGCTACAAGCAAGTATTTATTAACCGTGTACCCCAACCCCGCCAGCCAATACATTACCATTAGCGGCATAGCACCCGGAGGCATGGTGCAAATAACCGATATGTTGGGCAGGGTATTGCTACAACAAAAAACAACCGCCAATACCGAAACCCTGGATATAAGCAAACTTGCAAGAGGCAGTTATGTGCTGCGGTATCATGATGGGAAGATGGACGTGGTGGAAAAGGTGGTGGTGGAGTAAGAACCAATGCCGTAAATCAATATTTTATATTATAAAATATCCCATAAGTATGGCATTGTTTGTAGAAGCAGTTTACATCATTTTTGACATGTAAGAAATGACGAACAAACTAAAATCACATGCAAATTATTGATCAGCTAATTAGCCACAATATTGGAATACAGTTGTCATGCGGTTGTATGGTTTCACCCCACGAACCATGGACTTCCTCGATAACCAAATTATACTTTCCCAATCCACTAATTCGTGGGGACACAAACCACTGAATAAAGGTGTAGTTCCACCCACGACCAATGTTTAAACACTGCAAAAGGGTGTACATGGAATCTAAGATTTAATACAACCCGGATAGCCGAAAACGGGATATAGAGTAGGCGAAAAAACTATTGTTATGATTAAGCTATCGCTAATAATTGGAATATTTATTTCCTTGGTAAATAATGTAATTGCACAACAAACATCTACAAAACTAATAGATATTATAACTGGCACTGTTCCTATGTATAAAATTGAATTAGACTACCAAACCGGAATTGTAAAAATGCCAAAGAAAAAACCAAAAGTGGGCGATTTTTTACAGATGACATTCATCAACCTGCCAACTACTAAAAAAGTAGCTGTCAGCTATGAGTTCAGTGATAAAAATATGGAATACGCTTCGTCTTTCTCTGGTTTTTTAGATAAGGGTATAAAGAGCATAGACGACAAGGATAAAGCTGAGCCCACCAAAATAGAGGCAATCAAGATTTTGGAAAAAACAAGTGATACTGTGAAAAAAATTGAAGCTGAAGTAGAAAAAAAATTACGTGCTGATAGTGTAGAGGCTGCACGGCTGGATTTTAATAGTACAACTTTAAAAGAGTTTAAGCTTAATCCTACAGTAAAATTAATGGCTGGTATTGATTGGATACGTGAGGAGATAACTCTTTCTAAAAATATTAATGATAAAACGAGCAGAAATAAAAAAATTGATGAATTAACTCAGGAGCTTAAACTGGCTACCGATTACAACGTAAATGTGGTTAAAGACTTGAAAAAATATTTAAACACGCTTTTGCAAACAGGTAAAGCAAGTACAGATAGTATTGACCAATCGATAAAAATTCTTGAAAAGGCAAAAACTACAAAAGAGCCGACCATTCGCCAGCCATTCAATATTCAGGCTATTCAGATAGCTAATAATGACATCTCAACTATTAAGATTCAATATCGGGAAATCGAAAAAGATAAAGAAAGCCTGGAAACAGAGCGAAGCCTGGTCATTAAAAACAGAGGTGGTTTTAAATTAGACTTCAGCACAGGCTTTATGGCTACTGGTTTAAAAGATGATAACTATAGAGTGGTTCCTACCAAAACAGATACTACCGAATTGATAGATGATAAAAAGGGAAATTTTGTTATGGGTTTTGGATTGTTGGCTCATGCTTATATGCGTAGTGGTTGCCGATTTAATGGTAGCATCACCACTGGTTTACTGTTGAATACAAATAGTCAAACTTTAAATTATGTGGCCGGCTTATCAGCCTTGCTTGGCCTTGAGCAACGCTTTGTATTAACTGGCGGTTTTGTATTTGGCAAAGTAAAGCGCCTTACCAGAAATTTTGAAGTAGGTAAACGCTACTCAACGACGCAGCTAAACACTGTCTCGGGTGTACCCTACACCGAACGTTATCAAGCTGGCTGGTTTGTAGGTGTATCATATAATCTTGGTGGCATAACCAATACGGGTACTAAAAGCGTAGCAGCCAATTAAACATTTTTTTTCAATAATAACCAACCAATCATTTCCCCTCAATCAAAAACTAAAAACAATGAAAAAGTTTTTCCTTCTCAGTGTAGCTGCCACACTTATCTGCAGCCTCTCTTTTGCCACCATACGCCGGGTAGGCTTCTTTGGGCCTTTGGTTAGTGGTGTAGATTATACAACCTTGCAATTGGCACACAATGCCGCAAGTGCAGGCGATACCATTATGATGATGCCAGGTTCGAGTACAGATGCTACACTCACCAAGAGTTTGGTAATTATTGGGCCAGGCTTCTTTTTAAATCCGGCAGATGTCAGTTTCCCTGGAAATGCAGGGTTACAGGCAAATAGTAATAGTACTAATCAAGATGTTGGTTTAAATTTTGGTGCTGGTTCATCCAATTCTCAAGTAATTGGATGTGCAATGAACAATGTACAGTTTAATGTAGCTGGATTGACTAATATATTAATCAAACGCTGCTGGATGACTTCGAATGGCGGATTTGCAGTTTATTTTAACCAAAGTGGAAGCAATTTCACTTTTCAACAGTGTGTTTTTCGGGGTTATCCTCAAACGTTCGGCAGTGTTACTTCTCTTACAAACATCTCGTTTTTAAATTGTGTTTTTGATAGTCACCTGATTCTATCTACCGGAAGCAATTCAGGTCTGATAAATAATTGTGTTTTTACTAATCCAGATCATTCAATTTCTCTTGGGTCCGGTGCCTGGCAAGTTTCCAACTGTATCAGCCGGGCAGCTGCATTTAACGGTACCAATATCGTTTACAACAACAACATCGGCACCTCTACCCAATTCCCCGCCGGCAATGGCAACCAGCAAAACAAAGCCTGGAATACCATCTTTAACCTTACCGGTAGTTACGATGGTAAGTATGCATTAAAAGCTGGTAGCCCGGCCATAGGTGCAGGTGTAAATGGTGCGGCTGCTACCGATTGCGGCATTTTTGGAGGAGCCACTCCTTATCGCTTATCGGGCATCCCATCCGTGCCTACTATTTATTCCCTTACTTCTCCGCAAGGCACTATACCTGCAGGTAATACAGTACAGATAAATCTGAGTACGAGGAGTAATAATTAACCGGTCATCATTACCTAAATTTTTTGCACATGAAAGCACTTCTAAAAGGGTGGTTACTGGTGATGTTTTGCTCCTTACTCTGCATTGCAAACCTTTTGGCCCAGCCCAATATAACCCGTGTGGAATATTATATAGATACCGACCCTGGCTTTGGCCTCGGCACGGCAATAACCACTACCGGCACGGCCACCGATAAAAACGGATCTTTTACAATTGACCTCACTCCACTCAGCAACGGCGTACACATAGTAGGCGTCCGCACACAGGATGCCAATGGCGCATGGAGCCACGATAACAAATGGATTTTTGCAAAATTGGGTGGCTCGTTTTCAGAAGCCACGGTTCCCAATATTAGCAGGGTGGAGTATTATGTAGATACCGATCCCGGCTTCGGCCTTGGTACCGCCATAACCACTACAGGCACCACCACCGACAAAAACGGTTCTTTTACGCTTGACCTCACTGCACTCAGTCAGGGAGTGCATATAGCTGGCGTACGCACACGGGATGCCAACGGCGCATGGAGCCATGATAACAAATGGATTTTTGCAAAATTGGGTGGTTCGTTTTCGGAAACACCCACACCCAATCTGGTACGCTCCGAATATTATGTAAATACAGACCCGGGTTTTGGAAATGGCACAGCCATTACCACTACCGGTACGGCCGCTGATAAAAATGGTTCGTTTACGCTGGATATAACAGGCTTCCAGGAAGGCGTTTCCATAGTAGGCGTTCGCAGCCTTGATGCCAATGGTGCATGGAGCCACGATAACAAATGGATTTTTGCCAAACTATCTGCAGCCACCGGTGATCAGCCGCTGCCTAACCTTAGCCGCACCGAATATTATGTAAATACCGACCCCGGTTTTGGCAATGGCATACCCATCACCGTTACGGGAACAGCCACCGATAAAAGCGGCTCTGTTACGCTTGATATTACCGGCTACCCATTTGGCGTAACCATCATCGGCCTCCGCAGTCAGGATGCCAACAAGGCCTGGAGCCACGATAATAAATGGTTGTTTGCCAAAGTGCCGCCAGAGAATACACCGCCCAATATTAGCCGGGTGGAATACTATTTTGATACCGATCCCGGTTTTGGAAACGGAACACAGGTAGCCATCAACAATGCCACTGATTTACCGGGCCTTGTGCTGAATGCCAATGTTACCGGACTGGCCACCGGCAAGCACAAGATCTACTATCGTACCCGGGACGTAAACGGTGCCTGGAGCCATGACAATGTGGACAGCTTTACGTTATCCCCTTACAATGCGGCACCGGCCATTGTGGTGAACAGTGTCACCAAAACCACGCTGTGTGCCAGGGATAGTTTTAGCGTAGGCTATCATGCTACGGGAACATACAATGCCGGTAATATTTTCAAAGTAGAACTAAGCGATGCCGCCGGTGTCTTTGCGGCTACGCCACTTGTTATTGGTTCGGTAATGGCTACCGTGAACAATGGCATAATAAAATGCTATTTACCTACACATCTTCCGGACGGCACCGGCTATAAGCTTCGGGTAAGCAGTACAAATAATAGCTTAACAGGAATTACAAGCCAATACACTCTTACCATCAGAGACCGCCCTTATCCCCAAACCATCACCGGCCGCACACAGGTAAATGGCACATACACATGGCCATACAGTGTACCAACCGTTGCCGGTAGTTTTTGGAACTGGACCCTTACAGGTGGCAGTGTGGCCGGTGGCCAAAATACCAATGCAGCGAACCTGCTTTGGAGTCAGCCTGCTACACCAGCATTTACCGCAAATATTTATGTGGTAGAAACCAACCAGTACGGTTGTAAAGGTGATACGAGCTTGCTTACACCCATTACCGTGTACAGGTTATCTATAAAAGATACGGTACCCGCTACTTTATGCCCTACCAATATAGTAGCTGTAAAAACGGGCAGCACAGGGGCTTTTGATGCCGGCAATAATTTTATAGCCGAACTAAGTAATGCCTCTGGAAGCTTTGCAAGCCCGTTGTCAACTGCATCCATTGCAGCCAATGGAAATGGTATTAACCAGCTCAATACTATTTATCTCACTATTCCTTTTGGCATACCCAATGGCACAGGTTACCATGTACGGGTACGCAGCACCAACCCGGTTTTTGTGGGTGATACTTCGGCTGCCATCAGTATTATAAAACCAGATATTGGCGCCGATCTTACGAGGAATAAATGCATTGGCTTTGGTTATGATCTAAGGACAGACTTTACCAATGTGGCACTTACTTACTCGTACTTCAGCAATAGTTTTGTAGCACTTTCCCGGCCCGATAGTGTAAACACCGGGGTATATAATGTAATTGGCACCAATGCACAGGGCTGTGCAGATACGGCCATCGTTACCATCAATAATTATCCCAAACCCAACCTCGGCCAGGACCTGACCCGTAGCAAGTGTGTGGGCTTTACCTACAATCTTACTACTGTTTATAGCGATGTAAACCTGGTGTATTCCTACTTCACGCAGGCCTTTGCCACGGTTGTTAATCCATCGGCTGTAAACGCAGGTGTGTTTAATATTATAGCCACCAACAGCGATGGATGTAAAGACACAGCGCAGGTAACCATACTCAATTACCCCAAACCCAACCTGGGAGCGGACATAACCCGTAGCAAGTGCATTGGCTTCAACTACGACCTCACCACCGTGTATACGGACGCAAACCTGGTGTACAGTTATTTTACCCAGGCTTTTGCCACGGTTAATAATCCGTCACAGGTAAACACAGGTGTGTACCAAATTATTGCTACCAATAGCGATGGTTGTAAAGACACAGCACAGGTGACGATCACCAATTTTGCCAAACCCAATATTGGGCAGGATATTACCGGCTTTAAATGCCCCGGTTTTGGTTACAGTCTTTCTGCCAATTACAACGATGTATCCTTGAGTTACGGCTTTTTCACCCAGGCATTTTCGCCGGTGGCAAACCCCGGTGCGGTAGATGTAGGTGTTTATAATGTTATAGCCACCAACAGCGATGGATGCAGGGACACGGCCATCATCACCGTTTCCAATTTTGCAAAGCCCAATTTGGGTGCTGATTTAGCAAAAACAAAATGCGATGGCAGCACCTACAACCTTACAACGGTGTACACAGATCCGGCGCTTGTATATAGCTATTTTACCCAGGGATTTGCAGCAGTAGCCAACCCCGCTGCGGTAGAAACAGGTGTATACAATATCATCGCCACCAACAGTAATGGTTGTAAAGACACCGCTGCGGTAACCGTTACCAATAATGCCAAACCATATATTGGAGAAGACAGCACCACCTACCATACCTGCCCCGGCGAAACCACCAATATTGTTCCGTTTTACAATACCACGGGGCTTACTGCCGTATGGAACACGCCTACACCCACCGCCGCCATACCCGGTACTTACCGCCTCATTGTTACCAATGGCTTTGGCTGTACCGATACCGCGTTTGCTTTCGTAGTACTGGAAACAGCCACATGGACGGGTACCATCAGCAGTAACTGGC
>JAYUTQ010000005.1:0-4674 GCA_043755055.1 Chitinophagaceae bacterium
TTGTGTATCTGTTAGAAAAAATAAAGCTTACCGCAAGTGCTGCACCTATAAAATCGGTTGCCTTTCTACCCTCTACATAAGAGAAAACAATTCCCCAAATAATACCCAATGGAAAACCATTGAAAAATAGAAACACAATATTAAAAGGTGCAGGAGTAACGGCAAATAACAACATAGCCAGCCATGAGATACCCACTAGCAGCAGTATGATTTTACCCCTACCGGCTTTCTTTAATTCAGCAATAAAACGAATGCCATAAAACTTACTGAGTAAATACCCAACTACCTGACTAATGACCAACGCATCTTTATAAGCCAGACCAAAAACGGTAGGCAAATCTGTATAAGTGCCGATGGTAAAAGGTTTGCGGAATGCATACACCGAGGCGTAAGTTAGAAAAGTGATGGCTGCTGCATATATTGCCACCCGTGTATCACGTTGCTTGTCGGAAATAGTATTGCTAAAGAGGCTTATCACAAATTATGCAATCAGTTTATTTAAATCTTCCAATCAATTAATAATATAATCTGGATTTGCTTCCAGCAATGGCTCAAAACTATGTGCACCTGTAGTGATACCGATGGTAAGACCGCAACCTGCATTTTTCCCTTCTTCAATATCAATTGCAGAGTCTCCTACCTTTACTACCTCTTCAGGATTAGTGATACCCAACTGATCCATGGCAAGTAAAATCATATCGGGCTGAGGCCTGTTATGCTTTACATCACTTGCAGTAATTATTGCATCTATTTGTACCCCAACTTGCCAGCCTAGTTTTTGTAAAATAGCATTAGCTGTTATAGAATTATAGCCAGTATTCAAAACCACGTCAATTTGTCTTGCATGCAAAACTTCAAATAAAACATTAGCTCCAGGCTGTGGCTTTAATTCAAAACTATCGTAAGCGATGCCAAGTTCGGCCGTAAATGATTTATAAATATCCTGCGCCAATGTGTAATTGATATCAATGCTATGTAGTGACAAAATATCTTTTATAGCCTGAAGTTTTTCCTTACCTGCACCAACGTCGAGCACTTCTTTTAACGTACAATTTACACCGGCTGCATTAATTACCTTTTGCAATGTTTTGTACACCACATTATCCTCATCCACGGTAGTACCTGCCATATCAAAAACCACCATCTTTATCATGCTTGCAAATTTTATATTTTGCTGAACTGATCTGTTAAATGTATCATCATTTTCTTACGGAAATTGTTTAGTAAAGGGACCGGAACATCTTCAACCTTAGCCTGCTCATCCTAAAGCCGCGGCTGAATGTAAAGTTTATGTAACGGGTCTGCTTCGAAGACGGCCGCCCCTGCCCCATCCATTGGCCCGCCTTGAAATACAAGTGTTTTCCTGCTGGTTTCTGATAGCCTTTGCCTGTACTCAGGGTACTTAAATGCGAGGTATCTTTTAGCAACTACATGGCTGGCTACCAGCCGGCTAATTTTATTTAAAAATCCTTTTTCTAACAGATAAGCTGCCCCAATTTTTTCATGGTCGACAACACCGTAACCATCCATCTGATCAGTGTCCAATTCACTTTCCAGCAAATGGCCAATGTCGTAAAAAAAAGCGGCTAATATTACATCATCATCGTAGCCTGCCTCCTCTGCCAACTGTGCGACCTGGCACATGTGTTCTATCCGCGAAACAGGTTCGCCGATATAATCGTTTTGCCCATAACGTATGTATAAAGACAACAATTCATCTGCTATAATACCTACATCCATATTAATATATTTTTATCTGTATTGCCAGAGACCCACTTCTGCCCACACCATTGATACCACTACCATGGGTGCGATAATCTATGTTAAAAATATTTTGTACAGCAAGCCGCAGCGCATATCTGTCTGCCACTAAGCTTGCGTATACATTTGCAATATTCCAGCCCGGTGGGCCGCCCTTTGGTATGCGGTTGTCGTCTATATCACCTTGTGCCAGCCGGCCTTGTTTACCTGCAAATAAATTTTCAACAGCAGCTTGCCATTTACCCTTTTGATAGTTGGCCATTAGCCGTCCGTTGAACGGTGGAATTCTACGCATTGGTTCGCTACGACTCATATTTTGACCAAATGCATAAGAAGCCCCGCCCTTTAAAGACAAAGCCGGAGTTATCTGGTAATCGAAACTTGTTTCAAAACCTCGTAAATAAGATGTTTGACTGTTTTCTTTAGTGTAAACATTGTAACCTCCAACCTGCTGTCCCGGCACTTGTAGTCTTGTTAATAAATCGGCAAGGTGCACGTAAAAAACAGATACCGAATATCAAAGCTGAATACGAGTATACTTATAACCGATTTCTATATTATATGTTTTTTCCGGTTTCAAATTGTATGCAGGTATTTCCCACCTAAAATCAACCAAACCCAGTGTGCCCGAGATCAATACCAAGGGCTTTTATTAAATTAAAAAGCACTGGCAGCGATGGGATGGTTCGGCTATTTTCTACCTGGCTCAATAAGCCGTTTGATACTCCGGCAATATCTGCCACCTCCTGCAAAGTAGAATTCCTATCTTTTCTAACTTCCCTAAGGCGTTGGCTTATCTGGAGTATAATGTCATCAGTTATCATAAAAATGTAATGTTACTGCCAAAAATAATAATGCAAAAAAAGTTTCAATATACTAAAAATTGAATTTCTGCTATTGCCTGGCGGAAACCAGTACATTTTTCATTTTGATAATAGCTTTTTCACTTGCTTTAATTTTGGTGTCCATTTGTAGGTACCCAATTTTACCACCTACCATGTTGAGAGATGCTACATTTTGTACATTAAGATAACTAAAACTAGAGTTAAGTGAGGTTACCCTCAACTGTTCACCTGCCCTTGCCCTGAATACGGAGTAGTTACTAAAATTACAATTTGAAAATGTAGAAGGATAACTGCCCCAAATATCTATGCCACCGGTACAGTTTTCAAAACTTCCGCCATCGCATTGGCCACCCAAAATAGTACAGTTTTTTGCTTTGAGAAATGCTGTAGTCTGATAGAGTTTAAAACTGCTGTTACTAATTACAATTGGTAAGCCCTGAGGATTATTTTCCATCGTAAATTCTAGTGGCGCTACATAGCCCTTACCGTTTTCCAAAACAAATAAATCGGTGGGCAATACTTTTACGCCATCCATTTCGAAATATAGTCGCTGGCCTAGTACACCGCCGCCGCTATAATGGTGCAGGGCAAGGTGCAAACAATTTTTTATTGTAAAATTTTTAAACCTGCAACTTACATTCGGGTGTATGTACATCGCATGTCCTTCGGCTGTGCGGCCATTGTCGTTAAAAACAGCTGTTGCGTTAGCAATAGATGAAACAGCTTCTGTTTTCCATTCAATATTTGCTGTGCTAGGGCTTAAAATACTGGTAACCCGACATTGCAATTTTTGCCACACCAACCTTACTTTATTACCTGCCTTAAAAATATCGCCACTTACCGTGCCCGTTACCAAATGCAGCAAGTTGCTACCCTTTGTGCTATGACCAGCCTGTAGTAAAAACGTTTCATTGTTATTCACATCAGTAATATATACATCAAAATAATCAGAGGTAGAATGCATTTTTGTGTCAATTTCAATATCCCTGGTATTTTCATAATTATTAACCACCTTTTTAATGCTTGTTTCTATAGCATCTTCAATGGTTATAAGTGGCTGCCGGTCGTTGTCTGACGTGTAACTATTAAAATTGTAAAAAGAAAAGCCTGGTGTATTAATGGTGAGTTTTTGACCAATAGTGCTTGCTGCTTTCTGGTACCTACGCATGGTGGGAATACCTCCGCCATCAAAAACAGTATTTTCCACTAAAACTTTTTTTGCCCCAATAACTGCATTGGTATGCTGGGCCGGCACCTGAGAAAAAACACTTAGTAATCCATAGTTACTCCAGTTGCAATTGCGAATGGTATATTGGCAAAAATCCTTAATTGTTCCATTCGGGTTCCAGCGGCCGCCACGGCTAGTCGTAAAACCTTCGTCGAAACCGGTTTTACCTTCAATATTTACCCGCTCCCATAACACATTCATTACTTGAAAATCGGCATAATTGGTACGACAAATAACATTGCGATTGCGAATGGCAGTGGATGCACGGTCGGCTCCAAGTATGGTGAAATCCCGAAAAATTTTATTCTCTACAGGGCCGTTTGGCACTGCATCAAGGTAAAAAAGATCGAACTTAAATTCTTCTTCGTGTAGCAGGTAAACAAGGTCTTCCGCACCGGTTTTAAGTTTTGTTTTGGTAGGTCCAAGGCCTTTTATTTCAATATCGCCTTTTATAATAAAACCCGATGTATTGCCGCCACCATTACGACCATGGCTTTTGCATAAATCGCTGAAAAAGGGTACTACATAAGCGGTACCTGTATAGTTAAACAATAATTGATTTTTGCCTTTGGCAAAACAGAAATCAAGTGCATTTTGGATGGCATCAAAATTATTGGTACCCATTAAAGCCTCTTCATTTTGCACATGAATAGCCTGGTTTTGGTGTGGACTTTCGATAGTGGCCTTACCGTTTTTTACATCTTTAATAATAGCATTTAAAGTAAGTGGAGCTGTACTGTATGCTTTGTATAACCGGGCATTTTTTATTGCAATTACTTTACCAATATCTGTAGTAGAAAACCGATATCCAGTTGATATAACCGAATTGCGTTGCAGACT
>JAYUTQ010000006.1:0-2130 GCA_043755055.1 Chitinophagaceae bacterium
CTTTTATGTATCCCAATATCAAAAGGGTTTTTGCCCCTCTCCGAGAGGAGAGGGGTTGGGGTGAGGCTTTGTGAGCTTACAGCATCGTATAAAGAATTAGTCGGACGATAATATTTTAAATACAAATAATGAAACAACAAATCCTTTTAATTGCAGCCATACTTTTTTTTGCAGCCTGCAAACCAAAAGATAAAGAAGTCAAAACCGGTACAAACGTGGTAACCAATATGGCCGGCGGCGATGTTACCATCAGCGGCACTATTACAGGTTTGGATAGTGGTTATGTAGAACTGATTCATCAGGAATTGGAAGGGTCTAAAATAGATTCGGTGGTATTGGCTAACAGCAAATTTTCTTTTACTACAAAACTGAAAGAGCCCACGCAGTATGCCTTACGCATTGCCGGAGCCGATGAAGTGGAGCCGCTGATATTCTTTGCAGATCCGGGAAAAGTGAGCATTAACTGCGCTATAGATTCGCTTAACAAAGCAGTAGTAAAGGCTGGCCCCACCAATGACGAATACGTAATTGTAAATACCAGCCTCAACAATATTTTTAAGAAAGCCGACCCATATTTTCAGCAATTTGGCGACGCCAGGGAAAAGGGTGACGAAGCCACGATTATGCGGATTCAAAAGTTTTTTGATTCGCTAACGGCGGAGGCTAACAGCTATATTGTAAGCTATGCCACGGGCAATACATCTTCGCTGGTGTCGGCTACTTTATTAAATGCCAATATGGGTGATGCAAGCCGTGCAGAAGCCACATCAAAAATATTTGATGGTTTTGCAGAACCTATAAAAAACAGTATTCCCGGCCGAAGCCTAAAACTGGCTTTGGACGCTATTAAAAGCACCTCTGTAGGAGCCACAGCCACCAATTTTACACAGAACGATGTTAATGGTAAACCTGTTTCATTGGCATCTTTCAGGGGTAAATATGTACTGTTAGATTTTTGGGCAAGTTGGTGTGCACCCTGCCGGGCCGAAAATCCAAATGTAGTAAAAGCCTACAATGCCTATAAATCTAAGGGCTTTGATATACTCGGCGTTTCGCTGGACGAAGAAAAATCGCTTTGGCTGGCTGCTATTAAAAAAGACAATCTTACCTGGACGCATGTTTGCGATTTTAAAGGGTTTGAAAACGAAGCCGCTAATTTGTACCGTATCAATGCTATACCTGCTAATTATTTATTAGACAAAGAAGGTAAAATTATAGCCGTAAACCTTACTGGACCTGCGTTGGAAAACAAGCTGAAAGAACTGATGCCTTAAAGGCTAACTAAATGGTTATATAGCAGCGCCTAAATATGGAAGAAAATGATATAAATTTTTGCAAGGCAAATTGTATATTTTTATATCATCTGCCTATTTATAAAGTTCTATAAAATGAGAAAGTATGTTTTTGCAGTAAAATTATTTACCCTGCATAGCTTTTTATTGTTGGGTTTAAATATGAGTGCTCAGGCACAGTTGGGTATAGGCATAACCACTCCCAACGATAAATCTGAGCTTCATTTAAATGCTGCCAACCGTGGCTTTTTAGCACCAAGAATGACGGCTACCCAAAGGGTTACTTTGGCTGCTTCGCTAACAAAAGCCGAAAGAGGTTTGGCTGTGCTCGACTCCGTTTCGGGCAAACACTACTATTGGGATAGCATAAAATGGACCAACACTGTTATAGCACCCAAATTGCCACTTAGAATTATTACAGACAGTTTGGTAATTAACCCCGGCACAGCAGTTGGTGACCTGCTATCATGGGATGGCGTAAACTGGGTTAGTAAGCAGCCGGCACCACCGCGATTTACCGTTATTGTTAATAAACAACAGCCCACTTTGGCTTTAAACTATTGTATTTCACTTTATGGAGTTTATCCTAGTATGAACGATCAGCCGTTTGTGGGGGAGATACGGGTTGTGGGATTTAATTTCGATCCTTTAGGTTGGGCAAAATGCGATGGGCAATTACTTTCTATTGCACAAAACGATGTTTTATTTACACTAATAGGTACTTACTATGGCGGCGACGGCCAAAACACATTTGCTCTGCCAGACCTTAGAAGCAGGGTTCCTATCCATCAGGGTGCCGGCCCCGGTTTATCGAATCGGTTTCTTGCTGAAACAGGTG
>JAYUTQ010000007.1:0-4671 GCA_043755055.1 Chitinophagaceae bacterium
GGGCACTCAGCTCAAAAATGCTGGTATACGTTTGTAGGTAGGATACTGAACTTACAAGAACCAGATACCTCCCTTCAGCCAGATTTTCTACTTCAAAACGACCGGCCTTATCGGTAATCGCCATCTTAACAAGGCTGCTGTCTTTTGCTTTTAAAACCGAAACGGTTGCAGCCTCAAGCGGCTTTTGCCCATTGCCTACATTGCCTGTAACCTTACCGATTTTAGACTGTGCATAGCTGCTTACAGAGGCCATCATTAGACCTGCAATAGCTAAAAGTGTGAACTTATTTTTCATAAATAGTATTTAAAGATGATTGGTATTGTGTTTCTTTTATTACAGCTCAAAGATTGGTACTTTGTTTTGCATAGTAGCTTAGTAAATAATTAGCGGTAAAATAAGTGGATGAGTGGCGGGGATTGGGGATTAAGGTTTAGGGCTTGGTAAAGGATAAGAGTTTATGACCAGATCTTTAATAAAAGCATATTGGTGTTTAAAAAAATTTGAAATAAAACCTATGCTAATAGATCCCGCTGCAAAAAGCGGTGTATCTTTTTTAAAAACTTATAAAAGTGTTTTATTTGTATCAGTTGTTGCAAATACTCGACAATAAATAGATAGAGCCCATGAAACTGACAGCCCAAATAGCAAAACATTTTAGCGAACTACACTTTGGTGTTAATTGGACTTGTGTAAACCTAAAAGAGGAGTTAAAAGATGTAATTTGGCAACAAGCCACGGCACAAGTTGGCCAGCTAAATACCATTGCTACATTGGTTTATCATACGCACTATTATGTAGCATCTGTACTCAAAGTATTGCAAGGTGAGCCGCTAAACTCAAAAGACGAGTACAGCTTTATCACCCCACCAATACAATCTCAGGAAGATTGGGAAGCATTACTCACTACTGTTTGGGCCGCAGCTGAAAAGTTTGCTAAATTGATAGAAATGTTGCCTGAAGAACGGCTTTGGGAGGATTTTACAGATGCCAAATACGGCAACTATTACCGCAATTTCCATGGCATTATTGAGCATACGCATTACCACCTTGGGCAAATTGTAATCCTCAAAAAATTATTGGCAATGTAGAAAACAGGTATTGATATTAAGCCTTTACTTTTTCTTTTACCCGGCTACGGTAAACAATTATACCAATACCAAACAGCACCAGAAATAACGAAATAATTTCGGCCTGAGTGGGTTGGCCCCACATATCGTAATGGGTGTTCACCCTTATTTTTTCTACCAAAAATCTTTCAATACCATTAAAAATAAGATAGATGCCTGCAATAACACCTGCAGCTTTTATCTTTTTTCGTAATGCCCACAGCACTAAAAACAGCAATGTGCAGGCAATGGTTTCGTAAAAAGGAGTAGGAAAAACCGGCGCCGGCAGGTAGGTATTGTATTTTTCGTCGGTACCGTTGGAGAGCTTAATGCCTACCTCATTTACATTATGTGGGTAGCTGTAAGCCACAAACCAATCGGGCAGCCAGCCGGGGGCTTTTACTGCAATATGTGGCACATCGGCTGCACTGTTTATTGCTCCAAGGGTTTTAAATTCATCTTTATAATAAGCCAGATTGGTATTGATGGCTTTTGCAAAACCACTGCTATCGGCCAGCATTACTTTTGCATTTCCATCGGCTACATAAGCACTATTGGGTACACCCCAGTCGCCATCGCCACTTACCTGGCAGCCTATACGGCCTACAGCGTAGGCTATCATCATGGCGGGGCCAAAAGTATCGGCAAGATGCCAAAGGCCTATTTTGTGTTTTTTAGCAAATAAAACAATAGCAATTGTGGCACAAATAAGCCCGCCATAAAACGTAAAACCACCGGCAGAAAATAACGACGCCAGGGGTGCTTTTACAAAATCATCCCAGTTTTCGAGGTTATGAAAAAGTTTTGCCCCGGCAAAACCAAAAACGGCAGCCAGTAATATTATATCTCCCACCCTGTCGTGTGGCCAAATGCGGATAGTTCTTTTTTCAGGCTTTGGTAGTTTTTCTTTTTGGCCCTGCCAGTATTTTAATCCTCCCAAAACAGCAGCTAATAGTAAACCGGCCAACACACTACCCCTTGATGAAAACAAATATGCCTGCGGATCGTCTAAAACAGTACCCGACTGAAAAAAAGCTCCAATTAATTTAAACCCGAGCAAAAAACCGAAAAAGGCATTTAATAAAACCTCCGTCCAATTTGGGCCTTTACCGATCAGAATATTATCTTCCTGATAGCTGAGCAAGCCGAGCCGTTCTTTCCGTTTCATTTCGGAGGTAAGTACCGCGGCACCCACTATAAATGCAATGGCCACAAAAAAACCAAAGGAATTTACAAACTTCAGCCACTGCCATTCTACTCCGAAAGCGTCTTTAAAAAAATAATATAGGTTGGGATACATGTTATTATTATTGGGTGGCGAATATAGGTATTGGTGGTTAGGGATTAGAGATTGGTGAACCGTCGACGGTCGACGGTCGACGGTTTTCATAAAAAAAACCTTCCCAAAAATAAAGGAAGGTTCTAAGGCATTTTGCTTTTTGTAAATTAATTACAGTACTGGTCGAAAGCGCTGATAAGATTATGGGCAATTACCTGTGCCGGACGGCCTTCTATCTGATGGCGCTCTATCATGTGTACCAATTGGCCATCTTTAAACAAGGCAATGGCCGGGCTAGATGGCGGATAAGGCATCAAATATTCTCGTACTTTTTGTACGGCTTCTACATCAAAACCGGCAAAAGTGGTGGTAAGATGATCGGGTTTTTTCTCCGAATTCATAACGGCCATAATAACGCCGGGCCTTGCTGTGCCTGCACTACAGCCGCATACGGAGTTAATCATTACAAGTGTGGTTCCTTCGGCCTTCATTTGCTCGGTTACTGCTGCACTTGTCTGTAGTTCTTCAAAACCATTGTCGGTTAATTCTGCCTTCATTGGCAATACTATTTCTGCTGGATACATTTTGATTTGTGATTTACGATTTAAGAATTACGATTTAAAGTCGCATTTGTTAGTAGTGCAAAATTAACGGCTTAGCCAATTGATGCTAAAATAAAGTTTCAACATTAACATTGAAAACATAAGGCATTTAAAAGCTTTTGTTATGCGAGGTAGATTAGACTTGAAACTTAGTTTTAAAACAAATACGGCCATTATGTCATTAAAAAATACAGAAACAGCCAATGTGTCGCAACAAAATTGACCAATTTTCACCTTTTCTGTAAAAATGCAGTTAAAAACCTGTTGGAACAGCATTTGATAAATTCATTGTACAAACATTTTAAACCAAAAAATTACATACCATGAATTTTGTAAAAGTAAACAACCGCCCTGCCGCAAGAACATTTGATGGCCTTTTAAACGACCTGTTCGGAAATTTAGAAAACGTAGTTGGCCGAGATTTTAATGCCAATGTACCTCCGGTAAACATTAATGAAACTACCGATGGTTACCACCTGGAACTTGCCGCACCCGGCCGCAGGAAAGAAAACTTTAAATTAAAAGTAGAAGGCAATTTGCTGGTAGTTTCTTACGAAGAAGTAAAAAATGAAGAAACAACTGCTGAAACTCCTAACAACCTGAAACAGGTACGTAAAGAATTTAGCATCAATGCATTTAAACGCAGCTTTACACTGGATGAAAAAACCAATGCCGAAGGTATTTTGGCCAAATACGAAGATGGCCTGCTGAAATTGTACATTCCTAAAAAGGAAGAAATTAAACCGGCTGTAAAAGAAATTACAATTGGGTAATTAATCTATAAAGAGGCTGAATTATTTGCTATCCGACAATTCGCTGGTAAGCGAAAGGCATGTGGATGTAATTGCCAAAACCCGTAAGCTAAAAGATGAATTAAAGCAAGCCCAAATGCAGTTAATTGATATTCCGATTATGGATAATGATGGTGCAGAAAGCAATCAATCCATCGACAAATATTTTAACGACCCGAAGGTGAATAAGAAGTATAAAATGGTGAGTAAGAAGTAAAAAAAGTAAAAAGTAAAAAAAAGCAAAAAACTATATAGGGTTCGCTTTCAGAATAAATAGCCTCACCCCAACCCCTCTCCTCTCGGAGAGGGGCAAAACCCCAACCATTATCAATTACCTCTTCTTAATCCCCAATCACAAATTCCCAAACCCCAATCCCTACTAACTACTTGCCGTCTTTCTCCCCTTCCATACCCGCCACATTTGTAGCCCAATGGATAACAAAATCAGCAGCACCCCAATATAAAATTGTGAGGATAGCTGTTCGTTTTCCTGAAAGAAAATAAAGGCCAGAATAATACTATAAACAGGCTCAAGATTGTAACTAAGATTAAGGGTAAATGCAGAGATATGTTTGAGCGATTGCAACTGTAGCAGAAATGCCCAAACAGTACAAACAACCGCCAAAAGCCCCAGCCAGAGCCAATCCCAGCCAACTGGTAAAAATGTAGCACCTGCCTTCATACTATAAAAAGGTACAATACAACTGATCATTAACAATGCACCCAGCATTTCGTAAGTGGTAATGCTGATACCATCCATTTTGCTTACCATTTTTTTATTGAGAATAGAAAAAACAGAACTGAGCAATGCGGCCAAAATACCCAGCAGGATACCGGTTTTGTATTGCGTATCAAAATGAAAAATGATATAAATACCGAGGATGCTGATACA
>JAYUTQ010000008.1:0-4670 GCA_043755055.1 Chitinophagaceae bacterium
TACTCCATGCTTCATGTAGAACATATCGGCATTGCCGTAAATGATTTATCCAAATCTGTACCGTTATTCGAAAAACTGCTTAACTGTCAGTGTTACAAAACCGAAACTGTGGAAAGCGAACAGGTAAATACTGCATTTTTTATGCAGGGCAATACCAAAATAGAATTGCTTGAAAGCAATACTGCAGATGGCGTTATAGCAAGATTTGTAGAAAAGAAAGGCGAAGGCATGCACCACATTGCCTTTGAGGTGGCCGATATTTATGCAGAAATGGAACGAATGAAATCTGAGGGCTTTGTACTGCTAAATGAAACACCCAAACGGGGTGCCGATAATAAACTGGTTTGCTTTTTACACCCCAAAACCACAGGTGGTGTTTTAATAGAGCTGTGCCAGGAAATAAAATAGGTATTGAAAAATGAATCATCATTTTTCAATACCTGCTTACTGTGCATGATTAATTAAACTTGGGAAACTTTGATGTTTTATCCTCCAGTTTCATATTGTTTTTAGAAGCAAATTCTTTTTGGGCAATAAGGAAAGCATCTTCTACCGCAGTTACATCATTTACTATCTCAACTTCTATTTCTTTTAATTCCTTTTCGTCCTCGGTAGTAACTTCTCCATCGCTGCTAATGGCTAACATGCGTTTGTAACTAATAGCAAACATGGATTCATACTCTTTAAACATGGCAACAGCTTTGTCCCTTAAAACAGGGCTATTATTCCATTCGGGCATTCCTTGTACATCAACTATTATTTTACCAATTTTAGCAGCTGCACTATCAATAAAAAGAGGAAACTCTGTGATGATACTTGTATCGGATGATTCTTTAAATCCATTAATCAAATCAATTACAACAGACTGCTTATTAATAATATAATCATTGTACTGAATGGCGTTTTTATAGGTAACGCCATTTTTTCCTTTTACAGGCGGCGTACAAGCAGTAAATAATAAGGCTGTAGAACATAAAAGAACAAATAATCTTGTCATGATGAAGTTGGTTTTGGCTTACAATATAATTCAAACGCGTAAACAGTTATGATCGGTGCCCTATTTTTTAAGCTCGTCTACCTTTTGTTGCAACTCCGTATCTTCCTTAACCTGCATATTGTTTGCAATTGCAAAAGCCGTTTGTGCCGATTTCATAGCAACGTCAAGCACTGCTTCTTCCTTACTAAGTTCGTCGCTCAGTGCTTGTTGTTTGGCTACATCGGCTTTGGTTTTTTTATCGCCCTTTTTGTTGATTGTAATAATTTCCCTGTAAGCACCATCAAAAGTGGCTTTGTAAAATTCAAACAATGGCACAGCCGCATCTCTGAAACTCACATCGCTTTTATAAGGAGGCATGTCTTTTATTTCACCAATAATCTTTTCAATTAACGGAATTGCCTCATCTATTACTTTTTCTGCGGCAGCAGGGTCAGTTGCTGCCACATCGGTCATTTTAAAAATGAAATTGTAAATATCTTTTTGCCGGTTAATAATGTAATCGTTGTAATCGATAGCTGTACGAAAAGATGGCTTTTACTATACTTCTGCCTTTGTTTCTTGTTTTGTATCTGATGTTGTGGATGAATTTGAACTATTGTTTTTACAGCCACAGAATACTACCATACCTGGCAGGCATACACTGCTAAAAATTACTTTTTCATGATGTTGGTTTTGTAGTTATAGAAATTCAAAAAGTGAACATTTTTCCTGAAAAACATAAAGGAATTGATGATAAGCCAATACAGATATAATTGGTGCAGGTAGTTTTACATTCGGGAGTCATCAAATCCGGCATTAAATCCATTCTTGTAATGGCAAACCAAATCAAACACTAAATGAAACAAGCCAATCAAGTTGTTTGGCATTAATTTCGGTGTAACCATTTCAAAACCCTAGTATGAAAAAGCTGACGCCATTTTTACTCACTACAATTACACTATTTTTTAGTTGTAATGGTCCGGCACCTAAAAGCGGCGAAAGCAGCGATGCCACCAATGGTTCGGCCGATACATTGTACAGTAAATACCACCTGGATAAAATAAAATTACCACCCGGTTTTAGCATTAGTGTGTATGCACAAGTGCCGGGAGCCCGTAGTTTATGCCACGGCACCAATGGCACTTTGTTTGTAGGCAATATGAGCGGCGAAAGTGTGTATGCCGTTGTAGATAAAAATAAAGATGGCCACGCAGATTCGGTTTATGCCATTGGTAGTAATCTGAAAACACCCAACGGTGTAGCTTTTAAAAATGGCAGTTTGTATGTGGCCGAAGTAAGCCGTATTCTTAGGTACGATGATATTGAAAACCGGTTACAAAACCCGCCTGCTCCTGTGGTAGTAAATGAAAGTTACCCTGATAAAAGCCACCATGGCTGGAAGTTTATAGCCTTTGGGCCCGATGGAAAATTATACGTGCCGGTGGGTGCACCGTGCAATGTTTGCAATGAAAAGGATTCTATTTTCGCCACCATTACCAGCATCAATGCCGATGGCACAGGCCGTGAAATTTATGCCAAAGGCATTCGGAATTCGGTAGGCTTTGCATGGCACCCGGTTACTAAAGAATTATGGTTTACCGATAATGGCCGGGATATGATGGGCGACGATATTCCGAGCTGCGAAATAAACCATGCACCCACAAAAGGCATGCACTTTGGCTTTCCATTTTTCCATCAGGGAGATATACCAGATCCGGAATTTGGTAAAGGCAAAAATGCGGCAGATTATACATTACCGGTTTACAAAGTTGGCCCACATAAAGCACCACTTGGCCTTAGGTTTTATACCGGCGAAATGTTTGGTGCAGATTATAAAAACCAAATGTTTGTAGCCGAGCATGGCAGCTGGAACCGGAGTAAACCTATTGGTTATGAAGTGATGATGGCTACTTTGACAGATAATAAAATAACTGGCTATAAACCATTTGCCGAAGGCTGGCTACAACCCGATGGCAAAGTATTGGGCCGCCCTGTAGATGTGGAAGTGGCTGCCGATGGCGCCTTGCTGATAAGTGATGATATGAATGGTGTGGTGTATAGGGTGGTTAGGGATTAGGGGTTGGGGATTGGGGATTGGGGGTTAGGAGTTAAGAGTTTAGGGTTTGGAGGCTGGAGCTTGTCGATACAATAACATTTTTAAGCCTCAGGTTTATTTTTGCCAACTGCAAACTGATAAACTGCCAACTTGTTTTTTACTTTTAGAAACACAATAAGTAACATACCGTTAATGAAAAAATTCTTGCTTTACCTTCTTTTTTTTACACTGGTTTACAGTGCGGCATCGGCACAATATTCCCGGCAAATCATTCAGTTAAAAAACAAAGCTTTTAATACTTTTTCAATTGCAAATCCATCGCAGTATTTAAGTGCAAGAGCTTTACAAAGAAGAACCCGTTACGGCATTAGCATAGATAGTACCGATTTACCCATCACCCAACGGTATTTAGACAGTATCCGATCTGTACCTAACGTACAAATATTGTCTACAAGCCGCTGGCTAAACCAGGTGCTGATAAGAACCACAGATGTAAATGCCATCAACAGGATTAATAATTTTCCTTTTGTACAAAGTACAGAGGCCATAGCACCGGTACCTGCTTTAATACAGGAGCCTGTAAACAAGTTTAGCGAAACCATTACCACAACCGACCCCGAGCCCAACCGCCCACAACAGATAGAAGGCGATACCCTTAATTACGGCAACAGCTATGCACAGGTACATATACACGATGGCGAATTTTTACATAATAAACACTTTACCTGCAAGGGCATGATTATAGCCGTTCTCGATGCCGGATTTCAATCGTACAAAACCATCTCTGCTTTTGATAGTGTACGGCTGCAAGGCCGCATTTTAGGCGAACGTGATTTTGTAAATTTTGATAATAGTGTAAACGAAGACCATCCGCATGGCATGCAGTGCCTCAGTATTATTTGTGCCAACTGGCCGGGGCGCATGGTAGGCTCGGCTCCGGCAGCTTCATTTTGGCTGCTGCGTACCGAAGATGTAAGCAGCGAATACCCGGTGGAAGAATTTAATTATGTAGTGGGTGCCGAATTTGCTGATAGTGCCGGCGCCGATATGATCAGCTGTTCGCTGGGCTATAATAAATTTGATGATCCACAGTTTAACCATAGCTATGCCCAATTAAATGGCAATACCACAATTGCCACAAAAGGCGCCGATTTTGCTGCAAAAAAAGGAATGCTCCTCACCAATAGTGCCGGTAACGAAGGCAGCAACAGTTGGCAATACATTACCGCACCAAGCGATGCTGATAGTGTGGTTTGTGTAGGTGCGGTAAATACAAGCGGAGTCATTGCCGGATTCAGCAGCCGCGGTATTCCTACGGATCCCCGAATTAAGCCCAATGTGGTTAGTGTAGGCGTGGGTACTGTAATTGCAGGCTTTGCTAATCAACCAACTTTTGGTAACGGAACGTCATTCAGTAATCCGAATCTAAATGGGTTAATTGCTTGCCTCTGGCAGGCTTTTCCGGAGTATAACAACAAAAAAATAATGGATGCCGTGTACCAAAGCAGCGACCGTTTTGCCAATCCCGACAAAACCTACGGCTATGGTATTCCTAATTTTAAAAAGGCTTATCGCATTTTAAAAAAGGAAAAAAACCAAACATTGTTTGGTGCGGATTATTGGCTCAAAGCCAATCCC
>JAYUTQ010000009.1:0-4666 GCA_043755055.1 Chitinophagaceae bacterium
GCTTACACCCTCACAGCCATTTGTGTGTTTGATGCCTTTATACAATGCTGGGATGAGAAATTTCGCAGTAATATGGTGCGGCCCGAAACGGTAATTAACAAATACATAGACCCCAACTGGAGGCCATACTTACAAACGCCACCCTTCCCCGAATATACCTGCGGCCATAGTACTGTTAGCAGCAGTGCCGCCGAAGGGCTTACCGAAGTGTTTGGTGATCATTTTGCCTACACCGATACCAGCGAACTGGAATTTGGTATTAAAAGCCGCAGTTTTACTTCCTTCCGGCAGGCGGCAGACGAGAACAATTGGGCAAGGTTTTATGGTGGCATCCACTTTTTTACCATATTCTGTACTTACAATACAGCTAGGATGAAAGTGGATGCCACCATAACGGATACAGATTACTTACCCTACACAGTAACGACAGGCTGGAAACCGAAGCAGAAAATGCAAAAATTCTAGCTACGTATGGTGTAGATGGTGTGTTGGTTTCGCTATCTAAAGAAACTATCAATCTGGATCATTTTAAATACCTGACAGATAATAATATACCGGTTGTTTTTTATGATAAAATATCACGGCAGCAAGGCACTTACAATATTAGTTTTAATAATAAACTAGCCGTAGAAAACGCAGTAAACCAGCTGGTTTCGGGCGGCAACAGGCCCAAAAGGTTTGTTGGCTTTTTTGGGGATGAACGCCTTTCTATTTCTTACTCCGGCGAAAGGCTGGAGGCATTTAAACAATGCATGAAAAAGAATGGCTATACCGAAGCCGATTACGATTTGGTATTTGCCGATAGTGTGGCAGAAGCTGCTGAAAAATCCAAAGCCCTGTTTTCGCAAAACAACCCACCCGATGCCTGTATTGCAATGGGCGACGACAGGCTGCTTGGCATTTCAAAATCCGTACAACAGTTGGGCATAAAAGTGCCGGAGCATCTGGCCATGATTGCACTTAGCGACGGGTTTATACCAACCGCACTTCCATTTAACATACCTTATATACTTACCTCCGGATACGAAATGGGTAAAATTGCCGCCTCTTTGCTGTTCGATTTGATAGCAGACAAAGACGTGTCTCCAAATACAGCTTATGTGGATACGCCAATTGTAAATATTTAATTGGTGCTTTTTTTGATGTACGGTTTCAGCTTAGATGATTATCTTTTCATTTTATATCTGTCATTTAAACCGTGCCTGTATGAAATCTTTATTGCTTGTTCGCCATGCTAAAAGCAGTTGGGACAGCCCAACCATGAAGGATTTCGACCGGCCACTAAACGACCGTGGGCATAAGGATGCACCGATGATGGCAGAACGGTTGCTGCAGCAGAAAATCAGTATCGATGCATTTGTTACAAGTACTGCGGTGAGGGCCCTTACCACTGCGGAGTATTTTCAAAAAACGTACAAAGCTCCTCATACGCAACTTATCCATTTAGCTGAATTATACCATGCCCAGCCTATACATTTTACCAAAGTAATTGCCAGTTTGCAAGACGATTGGAAGTCTGTGGCAATTTTTTCTCATAACCCCGGCATTACCGAAATGGTAAATAGTTTTGGCGTAGCCGGTGTAGCCGATATGCCCACCTGTGCTGTATTTGGCGTTACCGCCGATGTAACACACTGGAAAGATTTTGAAGCCGCAGAGAAAAGGTTTTTATTATTTGAGTATCCTAAGGGTTGATGTAAGTGCAATAGTATGTAAGGGCTAAAATCTAATATCTCCAGTCATTAAGTCATTGAGACAATAAGTCATTAACAGAATCCCCGATTTGGAAAATACTATCAGAGTGACCAATGACTTATGACCCAATGACAACAGACTACTCTATGCCCTAAAAGAAACTACACCGGGCATTTCTCATGATAATTAATCAGCTCTATAGGAATTCTATCAAAAGAGTAACCGGTATATTGGCGTTGTACTTCGTCCAGCACGGCTTCTATTTCTGCTAATGTATTGAGGCGCACCAACTGGCCACGGTATTCTTTTATATTGGGCAGGCCTTTCAGGTAATTGGCATAGTGGCGGCGCATTTCAAAAATGCCTACAACGGGGCCTTTCCACTCCAGGCTTTTACGCAGGTGGTTTTTGCAAACCTCCACACGTTCTTCTATAGTAGGTGGCGGCAGCAGTTCGCCGGTGTGTACAAAATGTTTTATCTCCCTAAAAATCCATGGATAGCCAATAGCTGCACGACCAATCATTACCCCATCTACGCCATATCGGTTTTTGTAAGTCAGTGCTTTTTGCGGGCTGTCTATATCACCATTGCCAAAAATGGGAATGTGGATGCGGGGGTTGTTTTTTACTTTGGCAATGAGTGTCCAATCTGCTTCGCCTTTGTACATCTGGCTGCGGGTACGGCCGTGTATGCTCAGGGCTTTAATACCAATATCCTGCAGGCGTTCCGCCACTTCTTCTATGTTCTGTGAATTTTCGTCCCAACCGAGGCGGGTTTTTACGGTTACTGGAAGTTTAGTAGCTTTTACACAGGCACTTGTAAGCCGTACCATCAGGTCTAAATCTTTCAGCACACCTGCTCCGGCACCTTTACAGGCTACCTTTTTTACCGGGCAGCCAAAATTAATATCCAGCAAATCGGGGTTGGTTACATCTACAATGCGGCTGGCCATGGCCAGGCTATCTTCATCACCACCAAAAATCTGGATGCCGATAGGGCGTTCGTAATCAAAAATATCCAGCTTTTTGCGGCTTTTTATAGCATCCCGTATTAACCCTTCGCTGCTGATGAATTCGGTGTACATAAGGTCGGCACCGTTTTGTTTGCACACGGCACGAAATGGCGGGTCGCTTACATCTTCCATAGGTGCCAGCAGCAGCGGAAAATCGGGGAGTTCTATGTTTTCAATCTTTACCATTAGCTAGTGGGGAGTGGGGAGTCGCAAGTAAGGTTTGTACTCCTGTTTTCACCAAGTCATTTTTTTTAATTTATAAAATCAGTTGCGAAAATAAGCAGGAATGGGCTGTTGGCAAGTATTTTGGTGCAATTGGCTTGATTGTTTACTTTAAGAAAATGTCATCAAACATTAAGCAACATTAGACAAGAACCTTATTCTTTCATAAATTCGTAAAGTGAATACGAAAAAGAATATCGGACTTGATTTTATCATCGATAAGCTAACAAATTCTATAGAAAATACATTGACAGGTGAGATTTTCGATACAGAAATTGTTAGGATGAAAATTGAAGATGCTAAACAAATAAATAAATTAGACTGGCAATTTGATTGGAATAAAGAACTAAAAGACAAAACGAAAGAAGTTTATAAGTTGACAACGGTTAACAATCCCACCATCATTCAGGGGCTTGTAAGCATTGAAGACAAGCAAGACCATATTTTTATGCATTTAATTGAGAGTTCAAAATTTAATAAAGGAAAAAGTAAAATGTATTTTGGTGTACCAGGAAATCTTGTTGCCTATGCTTGTAAAGTTTCTTTTATTAAAGGTTTTGACGGCTTTCTTGCATTTGATGCTAAATCCGTACTCATAAAACATTATCAGGAATCTCTTCATGCAACACATTTTAGAGGACTAAGAATGTTTATTGAAACAAGTTCAGCATTAAGACTTATTTCACATTATTTTAAAACCTAACAATATGGCACTCATTAAAGAAGCAAAAAACGTGGACTTTTCTACAAAGTCGGAACCGTGGACAGAACAAGAGCTGGTTGATTTTAGAAAAATTATGCAGGAAATCAAACTCAAAAATGAAAAACGTAAAAAACGCACATTGAAACTTATAGACAACAAGAAGCAACTGGTTTGATAAGGTAAAAATGGTAGTGTAAATTAAACTGTGTCAAAGGGTTCAGTCATTTTCACTACCACCTTGAATTTGGTGTATTGAAATCAAAATTTTAGTCGGTAATTATAACTACCTACAGCTAAATAGAATTACATCACTACATTTGCAACGCTCCTAAAAGTTTACATTTAATTAATGGCATCCTGTTCTAACACTTTTATTTAAGCATAATACCCTTACTTTTATTAAAATTTAGTTACTTCAATTTTCATCCCGGCAAATTTTTTATTGCCTTTGGCTACTGCCAATTACTATCGATTTATGGAATACAACTCAGCAAGAGAACATTTAGTTATGAGGGAATATGGCCGCCACGTACAAAAAATGGTGGATCATATACTTACTGTGGAAGACAAGTACAGCCAGCAAAAACAGGCCGAAGGCGTAGTGGAACTAATGGCTTTCCTCAATCCGCAATTAAAAACAATAGAAGATTACAAGCACAAACTGTGGGATCACCTGTTTGTAATCAGCGATTTTAAGCTGGATGTGGTAAGCCCCTACGGCAAGCCGGAAAGAGCTACGTATAAATCCAAACCCGCCCCACTGCGTTATCCAAAACGCAAGCCACGGTACAACCATTTGGGTAAAAACCTGGAGCTGGTTATTAATAAGGCCATGGCCGAGGGCAATGCAGATAAGAAGAGCGGTTTTGCCCATGTAATAGCCCATTACATGAAACTTGCCTATAGTAACTGGCACAAAGAACTGGTGCATGATGATGGCATACGTCAGGAGCTTAACAGCATAACAAATGGCGCTAAATTCCAATTCGCCAGTTGTTATGCTGTTAAGCTCCTGACGTCTGCCATCATCACG
>JAYUTQ010000010.1:0-2124 GCA_043755055.1 Chitinophagaceae bacterium
CAAAAATCTATTGGCAATTTGGATAACAACAATCAGTTAGTGTTAACAGATTCTATTAACAATGCTTACGAAAATATGACGGATGCTTTGTACGAAACATCGAGGTACCTATTACTCAATAACAAGAAGAAGCAATGAGATTTGATATTATTTATGGAGGAATGATATTTTAAGCATTGAAGTTATTTGCTTTAAATGGAAAAACTATCATTTGAAGGGGTAAAAGGAATAATTTAAGTTGGCGTAAAAAGATCGACAACAATCAATTTATAATTAAAGATAAAATAATCAAGATTTGATTTTTCAATTTGGTAATTTTGTACTCACAGAAAAACAATGGAATGGCATTAATAAAAAGTATTTCAGGTATTAGAGGCACCATAGGAGGTAAACCCGGAGATACATTATCCCCTTTAGATATTGTAAAGTTCACCGCTGCTTATGGAACATGGTTAATGGATAAAGCCAAAGCAAAGAAAATCATTGTTGGTCGTGATGGAAGGATAAGTGGCGAAATGGTACAGCAACTTGTTGTCAGTACGTTGAATGCGTTGGGATTAGATGTAATAGATCTTGGCCTGAGTACAACGCCGACCGTTGAAATGGCTGTTAAGTTTGAAAATGCTGATGGTGGAATAATTATTACAGCAAGCCACAACCCCAAAGAATGGAATGCCCTGAAATTGCTCAATAACAAAGGCGAATTTATTAGCGGCGATGATGGTAAAAAATTGCTGGAAATAGCCGCCAGTGAGGATTTTAACTTCTCTACAGTAGATAAGTTGGGCACTTGCACCATCGATGAATCGTACATGCAAAAGCATATAGACGCCATTCTTAATTACGAATTGGTAGATGTTGCAGCCATTAAGAAAGCTAAGTTTAAAATAGTGGTAGATGGTATAAATAGTACCGGAGCCACTTTTGTACCAGCCTTATTAAAAGCCCTCGGGGTAAAAGAAATTACGGTACTAAACGATGAAGTAAACGGCCATTTTGCCCACAACCCCGAGCCGCTGCCGCAGCACCTAAATGAAATAGCAAGTGTAGTAAACCGGCAGGAAGCAAGCCTTGGGATAGTGGTAGATCCGGACGTGGACAGGCTTTGTTTTGTATGCGAAGACGGAACCCTTTTTGGCGAAGAATATACCCTTGTAGCCGTGGCAGACTATATACTTAGCAAACGCCCCGGTAATACGGTGAGTAATATGAGCAGCACCAAAGCCCTAAAGGAATTGACAATTAAAAGCGGTGGCGAATATTTTCCCAGTGCTGTAGGCGAAGTAAATGTGGTGGCTAAAATGAAGGAAGTAAATGCAGTAATCGGCGGCGAAGGCAACGGCGGTATTATTGTTCCCGATTTTCATTATGGAAGAGATGCATTAATTGGCATTGCCTTATTTCTTACCCATTTGGCCCATACCAAAAAATCGATGACGGCCTTGCGAAGCAGCTACCCTAATTATTTTATAAGTAAAAACAAAATAGACCTCGATAACGGTTTCGATCTGAGTAAGATTTTTGGTGAATTAAAAAAGAAATATAAAAACCACCCAATAAATACCGAAGACGGATTGAAAATAGAATTTGATGAAGATTGGGTACATCTGCGTACCAGTAATACCGAACCCATTATCCGCATTTACAGCGAAAGCGATTTTGAAACCAAGGCAAATAACATAGCCATGCGGTTGATGCAGGATATCAAGGAGTTTATGTAAACAGCATCATAACCGATAAATAAAACAATAACGGGCAATGCGGCTTAGGCCTGTTGCCCGTTTTTAATAATATCCTTTACAATGGCTAAATGGTGCTGTGTATGAATGGCTAAAAATTTGAGCGTCGTTTTTACGTTCAGATGGCCAAAAATGGGATGCTTAAAATAATGATTGGCTGATAAGGTTTCCAACTCTTTTGTAGCATTGACAGCTTTGAGTAACGCCTCGTTAATAATAGGTTCTGTAGCAGCACTTTTAGGTACTACTATTGCAGGGGCTTTTACCCGGCCTCTTGGTATTTTTTTTGTTATAAAAATGAGGGTTTTCCAAAAGCTGAAAGTCTTTTTGAAATTTACCGGATCCGATTGTTTTACATTTTCAACAACCTGATTTATTACCAAAA
>JAYUTQ010000011.1:0-2121 GCA_043755055.1 Chitinophagaceae bacterium
AAGTAAGACTATGGCCAAAACCCATGCCGCGGTGGTTTTAAAAGAAAAACTGCTTGTAATTAGTTTATGCGAAAGCGGAATGAGTAAGCACAACAAAGCAATTACCAATCCTTCTTTTAATATGCCCGACGAATAGAAAAACATAGACGGTAGTAAAAAGAAGATGAGCCCGGCTATAATACCCTGATTTCCGAGTTGTGTTTTTAAAAATTTCCAAAATTTAAAAAAGCAGAGTACAGCCAAAAAATTGAATATAACCGTGTTGCCTGCAAGGCTGCCAAAGGTTAAAAAGTTCAGGAGAAAATGGAGGGTTTTAATAACCTCAAACGCCGACCGGGCAAGGCTTGAATCGCTGCTCAATACATTTATACCATTGAACCCAAAACCCTGCGTCCAGGTTTGGAAAAAGGCAGCCGGAGATTGCAGAAAACTATGGTACAGGTAAAGTCCATCTTCGAAAAAAGGCCAGATATCGCCACGGTTGGGTATGTAGCGAAGGGCCACAAAATTGTACGCAAAACCGGCAAAACATTTGGTTACAAAAAAAACTACGACCCAATTTTTGGTAAAGCCTGCCCGTTGCAACCATTGAATGCGGGTTAATGCAAAAGCCAGCAGCAGCATGTAAAAAACGGGGACGATATATTGTAAAATGCTCATCTTTTTACTTCTGTTATTTTTTTACACAACACCACATTACCAGCATAAAATCGATGATTGCTTTTCCATAACCAGCCAAACAGCAGTCCAACCATATTGGCCGGTAAGAAAAATAACCATGCCAGTGCAAAGGCAATGGGTTTGGGCAATATGCTTTCAAAAGTTTTCCACCACAATATGTTCCATTGCAGCAATACACATTGCAAGCCTGGAGCCGCCTTTTGCTGCACCACTATTTCGAACCCGTGCTGTTGCAATAAATATTTTAACCCATACGAAGAATACCGGCCATAATCGTTGGGCACTTCATGCTCGTAAAACATAAAGGGACAGGTAAGTAAAAACTGTCCGCCGGGTTTTAGAATCCGGTTGATTTCCGTTAGCCATTCGGCCGGCCAAAATACATGCTCCAGCACTTCGCTGCTGATGGCATTATCAAAACTGCCATCCGCTACCGGAATATTTTTACCATCAAACAGCACATCTATATTTTCATGGGCATGGCTATGGCCTTCGTTCGCCATATCAAACCCGGTATAATTTTCTACACCCGAAAAAAAACTGCGATAAGGCTTGCTGCCACAACCAATATCAGCCAAATTGCCTTTCATTTGCGGCGCATAATGTTTAATAAATGTGTAAAGCGGCCGCCTTATAAAATACACAGGGCTAATAAATGCATGTATCCAATTGGGGTGAAAACGTATCGAATTAATCAACTGCATTGGCCTTGTGTAAGTAGTAAAAGTGAAAATTAATTAATGGTGGCTAAGTTATACTTTTGACCGATACGTTTTTTTGCCACAAAGGATGAAGGGACAAAGAGGCACAAAGAATTTTTGGCCACAAAAAAAGAAGGCAGGAAGATGCACAAAGGCAAGAAAACAGAAAGACTAACAAATTACTTTGTGCACCTCCCTGCCTTCTTTCTTTGTGGCAAAAAAAAATAAAAAAATGAGAAAATAGTGAACGGAGAACCGCAAAAAAATTGGGTCGGATTTGTGAGCAATAGTGCCTGGTATATTTACATACACAGGTACGATGTGATTCGTTTTTTTATAGATAAAGGTTACCAGGTTCTGATAGTGGCACCCGAAGACAGAAAAGTGGAAGCCTTTACAGATCCTGCCATTACTTACATTGCTTACGAATTCAGCAATAAAACCCGCAACCCATTTGCCAGCATTAGTTTGTATTTTAAGCTAAAAGAAATTTATAAAAAATACAGGCCACTCTGTGTGTTTCATTACGCCATTAAAGCCAATATTTTTGGCAGCTTTGCTGCAAAAAGTGCCGGGGTAAAATGCATTGCTATTGTAAACGGTATTGGTTACGCTTTTACCAAACGAAACCTGCTTTTCCAAATGGTAAAAAAGCTATACCAACAAGCCCTAAAAATTCCGGTAGAAGTTTGGTTTCTCAACAACGAGGATGGTTCTTTTTTTATACAGCACAAAATGG
>JAYUTQ010000012.1:0-4653 GCA_043755055.1 Chitinophagaceae bacterium
GGATGTTTTGTACCAACATTCGTTGGGTTTGGAAGAGGAGTTTGGGGTTATAGAATTGTAAGAAAAATGGTCACTTAGAAACGCCATTTTTTTAAAAAAATGGCGTTTCTGTTAAATAAATTGCCTTATGAAAAAAATCTTGCTAGGATTACTGTTGCTTTCTTTTTTCGAAAAAGCATTTAGCCAATCCGAAAACGAATGTGCTATTATTCCACAGCCGGTTTCCATTCAAAAAACAGGTGTAGGGTTTAATCTTAATGAGGCCTACATCCGATTATTTAAAGAGAATAATGACCTCAGAAACATAGTAGCCGTTTTTAATGCAAGCCTTAAAAAGACGATGGGCTTTGGTTTGGAAGTGAAAGTAGTAGAAGACCATCGGGTGGCTATGTTTCCCTCTGTTACATTATCTCTTAACCCAACAGCCGATACAAAACTTGGCAAAGAAGGATATGTATTAAAGTCCAGTGCAGTTGGCGTTACGATAGAAGCCAACGAGACGGCCGGAATTTATTACGGTATGCAAACCCTCCTACAATTATTGCCAAAAGAAATCGCATTACAATCTTTAACCAAAAGAGCCAGTTGGCCGATCCCCGGCGTAGCCATTACCGATTACCCACGTTTCGGCTGGCGGGGACTGATGTTTGACGTAAGTCGCCACTTTTTTACCAAGGCCGAAGTGAAGGATTTTATCGATCAGATGGCGAAGTATAAATACAACCTGCTGCACCTCCACCTAACCGACGACCAAGGCTGGCGGATAGAAATAAAAAGCTTGCCTAAGCTAACCGAAGTGGGTGCCTGGCGGGTAGATAAAACAGGCACATTTGGTACGTTTAGCGAACCAACAGCAGATGAAGCGAAAACCTACGGCGGCTTTTTTACCCAGGCCGATATGAAGGAAATTATCGCCTACGCCAGCAGCAACTACGTAAACATTTTACCCGAAATAGACGTACCCGGCCATAGCATGGCAGCCCTTGCGGCCTACCCCGATTTAAGTACTACCCCAGGGCAGCCATATACCGTAAACGCCGGAAATCGTTTTATGATATGGCCTCCCAATGGCCATTTTTATGGAACAATAGACAATGCCTTAAACCCTGCCAATGAAAAAGTGTACCAAATGCTCGACAAGATTTTTACAGAAGTAGCAGCCCTTTTTCCATTTGAATATATACACATGGGCGGCGACGAAACGGCCCGGAATTTTTGGGAGAAAAGCGCCGACATTAAAGCCCTGATGAAACGGGAAAACCTGAAGGACCTTAACGAAGTACAAAGCTATTTTGTAAAAAGGATTGAAAAAATAATCCGTTCGAAAGGTAAAAAAATGATTGGTTGGGACGAGATTTTAGAGGGCGGCCTGGCACCCAATGCAGCAGTAATGAGCTGGCGGGGAATGAAGGGTGGTATAGAAGCAGCCAAAGCCGGCCACGAAGTAGTAATGAGCCCTACAACCCACGCCTACTTTGATTATATGCAAGGCGATGCGGCCATAGAACCGCCGGTTTACGCCACACTTCGCTTAAAAAAATCGTATGAATTTGAACCCGTTCCCGATGGTGTAGATGCCAGATTTATTAAAGGCGGGCAAGCCAATATCTGGACCGAACAGATTTACAATACCCGGCATTTGCAATACATGCTTTGGCCCCGTGGCTTTGCTATTGCTGAGGCATTGTGGAGCCCAAAAGAAAAACGTAATTGGAATGATTTTGTAAAACGTACCGAAGCCCATTTTCAGCGGCTAACAATGGCTGGTGTAAAGTATGCACCGAGCATGTACGATGCCATCATCACCACAAAAAAAGATGGTAAAGAAAAATTGCTGATAGAGCTTTCTACAGAAATTGAAGGGCTGGATATTTACTACAGCTTCGACAACTCTTCGCCGGATAATTTTTACCCAAAATACACGACAACATTGGCACCGCCCAAAGACGCTCAAAAGCTCCGGGTAATTACTTACAGAGGCAATCAGCCAATTGGCAGAGAGATTACTCTTTTGGTAAAAGATTTGGAAAAAAGGGCCGGAATAAAACAGTAGTTGTTTCCTGTCAACAATATCATTTGCTGCCAACTTCGTGGGCATAAGAGCCGGTATCCAGATACTCCAGCACACCCAATACCCTTTCATTATCAAGGCATTTGCCGCCACGATGCAGGCCACGGGTATCGCAAATCATAATGGTTCCCCGTGGTGCTTTCGCTTGTATCATATCCTCTTTTGGAAAATTTGCATCCACAAAACTTTGCTCCGGATAGTAGCTGGTATTGCGTTTGATGTTTTTTAATGCTTCAGCATTTTTGCCGCCATGCTGTGTGCCTTTAATGTATTGTAAAGCGCCACTGCGTTCGTCTACATCGCTAAAATACACAAACACTTTTACTATTTTATCACCTTCCGGATCGCAATGCCAGGCCTGGCTATACACATCCTGATTGGGGTTATGGGTTTTTAAAGTGTACCAATAATCTACATAAATTACCTTGCTCGGCTGGCCGTAGTAATTATTAATAATAGGGTTTAAAAAATCGTTTTGTTTTAATTCGGTAAGTGGTGTTGTTTGTAAAAAACCTTTGTTTAAATCGGCGCCACGCAGTATAAAAGTTTTATTGAAAACGGCATCTGTAACCTTACCTTCTGTTTTGCCCGAAGCGTAATATTGGTTTCGGCTTTCTTGTGTGGCTGCATCATTTACAAAGCCATCTACACTATCGCAATATTTTTGCCACTGCTCTGCGGTAAAAGCATCTGTTGCAGGTATCATTACAAAGCCATTTTGTTTTAACTCCTCTAAAACCCACTGCTGACGGGTATTAAGCGTAGCTTTTTTGTAAGTTACCCGGCTTGCATTGTTTTTTACATCTCTTAAAACCAGTTGTACTTTTCTTTTCAGTGAATGGGTGAGGTTGCTCATGGGCTCTTGATATTTATGCAAATATAAAGGTGTGTAGGGCAAATATGGGGGTCTGGATGGTGTTGTAGTTTTTGTTATTGAATGCAAGGCTGTATTTTCGGTTTTTCTTATCATTGCATCATCCAACACTGATATACTACATGAACAAGCGTTCTTTTATGGCCAGGGTACGGCATCACAAAAAAGCCATGCGGTCTTTCTTAAACCGGGTTCAGAAAAAAGATTCGCCACATTTAGATGCCTTGGTAGAAGAAATAAATATAGAAGTGTGGAAAGAAATAGAATGCCTTAGTTGTGCCAACTGCTGTAAAGTAATGACGCCCACTTTTACTAAAGAAGACATCAAACGGATTGCCGGCCACCTTGGCCTAACGCCTGCCGCTTTTAAAGAAACATACCTTAAATACGAGAAAAAAGATAAAGATTGGCAGAACAAAACTCAGCCATGCCAATGGCTTAATTTAAATACCAACATGTGTTCTATTTATGAAGTTCGGCCAGCAGATTGCGCCGGTTTTCCTCACCTTACCAAAAAGAAAGTATCAGAATATATACATGTACACAAGCAGAATGTAGAATACTGCCCGGCTACATTCAGGATGGTAGAAAAAATGATGGAACGCAGTATTGTGTAGCAGTTGGCAGTTTATAAGCTGGCTGTTTAATTACCTAATTAATTGGGTTCAATTAACTACCCAACTAATCAACAAATCAACTAAATAAACCAATTGACATTTTTTTGACATTGAATGAGAGCCGTCCACTTACTTTTGCCGAAATTTTTTAGATGAAATATTTGTTATTTGTTTTTTTGATAGCCGCTTTTACTGCCAAAGCACAGCCCGGCATGCCTCCGGTTACAGATTCTATGCTTTATGCCGATGAAACCCATTTTAAAAATATACGGCAGCTAACTTTTGGCGGCGATAATGCCGAAGCTTACTGGAGTTTTGATGGAAAAAGTATCATTTTTCAGAGAACATATCCTAAAGATGGTGTGCTATGCGACCAAATGTTTATTGGCAAAATTCCTGCAACAAGCGACGAACCATTTAATTATAAATTGGTAAGTACCGGCAAGGGCCGCACTACTTGTGGCTTTTATATGAAAGACGGAAAACATGTAATATATGCCAGTACCCACCTTGGTTCCGATAGCTGCCCACCTTTGCCCGACAGGGCTAAATATGGCAACCGCTACATATGGCCCATTTATGAAAGCTTCGATATTTTTATTGCAGATACGGATGGCAAAATAACCAAACGCCTTACTAAAACACCCGGCTACGATGCTGAAGCAACCATAAGCCCCGATGGTAAAAAAATGCTTTTTACCAGCATGAGAGATGGCGACCTTGACCTGTACATTATGGATTTGAAAAGCAAAAAGGTGAAGCGGATTACCAATACACTCGGTTACGATGGTGGTGCTTGGTTTAGCCCCGATGGTAAAAAAATTATCTGGCGTGCCAGCCGAATGAAAACCCCTGAAGAGATTGCAGATTATAAGGATTTGCTAAGCAAAGGCCTTGTTGCACCAACCAACATGGAAGTATTTACCGCCAATGCGGATGGCAGCAATCAACAGCAGATTACCAAATATGGACAGGCCAACTGGGCGCCTAATTTTTTACCCGATAGCAAAACCATCATTTTTTGTAGCAACCACGAATATAAAAGAGGTTTTCCTTTTAATATGTACACCATTAATGCCGATGGCAGCAAC
>JAYUTQ010000013.1:0-2118 GCA_043755055.1 Chitinophagaceae bacterium
TTTATTCACCCTTTAAGGCTTCAATTATTTCTTCAGCATGTTGTTTGCTTTTTGGCTTTAGAAATATCTTTTGGATAATGCCTTTTTCATTGATTACAAAAGTGGTTCTGTACAAACCCATGTATTTGCGACCGTACATTTGCTTTTCACCCCACACCTCATATGCATCTATTATTGCATGTTCGGTATCGGCAATCAAGGTAAAGGGTAGCTCAAATTTTGTTTCAAAGCTTTTGTGTTTGGCAGCCGTATCCGGACTAATACCGATGATAGTAAAGCCATGCTTTTGCAGCAATGCATAATTATCCCTAAGGTTGCAGGCTTGTACGGTACAGGTAGGCGTATTGTCTTCCGGGTAAAAATAGAGCACTACTTTCTTGCCTTTAAAATCCTTTAATTGTACCGTATTTCCATTTTGGTCTTTGCCTTTAAATGCAATTGCTTTAACACCTTCTTTAAGTGTAATCATATTGTGGTTTGTTTTAATTGTTAGTTGATGTAAAACAATAAGGCTGTGTTATTGTTCATCTGCCACTGGTTCGGGCTTGGGCACAATGCCGTTGTGAAAGGTGCAGTTGTATTCTCTTGTATTGCCAGCCACATCTGTTGCCACTGCTTTTAACGTGTGCCAGCCCGGCAGGCAACGATCATCAAAAATGTAGGTATAGGTATTATCGTTCTGTTTAAAAATTACCCAGGCGCCGTCTATATATCCTTCGAAAGATTGCAGGTCGCCTATTTCATCTTTTGCATTAAAAACAAGTTTGCGGTCTTTAATAAATACAGCACTGTCGTAAACATTTACGGGTGTTAGTATTGGTTTAATTGTGTCTCTCCATAAAAAAAACTGGCCAAAGTTCCACCACTTCGCTTCCATCCAATCGCCTTTCCAGTTTCCTTTTTGCACATCAAATTTTCGTCCACTTCTAAGTAGCATTACTGTTTTTTGTTTTATGCTATCCGGCAAATTTGCTTTGGCTTTTATGCTTACTAAAATAGAATCATGAACAGGAATATGATAATCGCTAAAGCTATGAATGGCCGATACGTAAGGCATTTGTTTTGGCTGATTGCTGTACGTAGCATATACTGTATCATATAGCGATGTTTGATTAAGCTTTACTAAAAAAGCATCGTTTTCAAAGATTTCATTTTTATTGGGATCCAGCTTTTTTACCGCAACACCTCTATCATATTTATTAAATGAAACCACGGAATCTCTTTGCACTTTTAATTGCAATGTGGAGCGATTTCCCATAACATCTTTTATAATAATTTGTATGTTGTGTATCGTGTCGTCGTTCAGTTGCAGAATGCCATTGCCCAACGCTTTATCAAATATGCTGATGCGGTTTCCCGGCAGTTGGCTAAGGTGCTGTATGTAGGGGCCGCCTTCGTACCGGGTAGTATAATCAATGCCGGCATTAATGTAGCGGCTATCGTCGTAGCTAAAATTATTCATGCTAAATGCACATTGCAACATACTATCCAAATAGAGTTCGGAACGGTAAATACCAAACATAAACGACTCGTTGGTCTTGTCTGATGCACCTATGCCCAAACTAAATTTACCCAACGGAATTTTGATAACACTATCCATCGTTTCGTATTCGTTTGGAATCACTTTGTTCTTCCGTTTTACCTTTTTAATTTTTGCAAAAAGCGGAGCATTCTCATAAACCGTTTCATTACGATTGTATAATGCCAGCCGGTTAAATACAGGTGGAATATTGTCGCTAACACCCAACCCAAATAGTAATGGGTTAAGGTTGTTGCCTGTCTTTGCATCCCTGATTTCAAAATGCAGATGCGGCCCTTCGCTGCTGCCGGTGTTACCGCTGTATGCAATAAACTGCCCCTTTTTTACCTTAAATAAACCGGGCGGCACATCAAAATCCTGATGCCATTTTTTATCGGCATATTGCTTGGTTATTACATAGTTTTCTAATGCTGCATAAAAGCTGTTAAGGTGTGCATACAGTGTAACCAGGCCATTTGGGTGGGTAATATAAATGGCATTGCCATAGCCATACGGCTCTGTTTTAATATGGCTAATATAGCCTTCAGCAGCGGCCATTACGGGCAGGTTTTCCCTTTGCTGTGTCCGAAAATCGAGGC
>JAYUTQ010000014.1:0-2111 GCA_043755055.1 Chitinophagaceae bacterium
CTTTTCCAGTTAGGCATCGATAAGAAAATTTATAATGTGGAAAAAGATCTGGTATCAGCAGGTGGTACTGCAGTGGATGTAATGAAAAATGTTCCATCGCTTTCAGTTGACCTCGATGGAAATGTTACACTTCGTAATAATGCCCCGCAAATTTTTGTTGATGGTCGTCCAACAACGATGACATTGGAGCAAATACCTGCTGATGCCATTCAAAGTGTAGAGGTTATAACAAATCCTTCGGCTAAGTTTGATGCAAGCGGCGGTACTGCTGCTATATTGAATGTGGTAATGAAGAAAAATCGTAAAAATGGTTATAATGGTTCACTACGTACTGGTGTAGATTCGCGGGGCCGATATAATCTCGGTGGTGACTTTAATATTCGTCAAAAGAAAGTAAATTTCTTTATGAATGGCCAATACGGTCAGCGTAAGTCAAAATCGTGGAGTGATGTAAACACCAATTATCTGGCATCGGGTGCTAAAGTGGCATCCACTATTACCCAGGATATAAACGGGATTAGCAAAGGTCAGTTTGGATTTGTACGTACAGGAATGGACTTTTTTATAGATAACAGAAATACATTTACCGTTGCAGGAACTTTTGTAAGAGGTTCATTTGGCAATGATGAAAACAACTATTTGTATTACGACACCCTCTATAGCCCGGTAAAAAGAGAAAGTGCATTCCGCAAAACGATTGGTGATGGTTTGTTTCGTAACCTCGGTGGTACTGCAAGCTTTAAACATAATTTTGCAAAAGCAGGCCATGAGTGGACGGCAGATGTTAATTATAATAGGAGCAGAAGTAATAATGAAAGCGACCTGGGATTACAATCTTTTTTTGGCAATAACTTACCCAAAGGAAATGAGTTTAGGCAAAATGCGGTTAGTACCAGCAAAAGCGAATTTTGGGTAATACAGGGCGACTACTCTAATCCCATTAATGATAACGCTAAAATAGATGCGGGTGTAAGAGCTCAGATTAGAAATTTTAGTAGCACCAACATAAACAGCTATTACGATTACAGCAGTAGCAAATACATTACCAACGATTTACTAAATACCAACTACGAATTTACAGATCAGGTGTTTGCTGCATATGCTACCTACACAGGTAAAAAAGGAAACCTTGGTTACAACTTCGGTTTACGTGCAGAAAGCAGTAACTACGATGGTACACAAATTAGAAAAGTTGGTGATACTTCTTTTAAGGTAGATTATCCAATCAGCTTGTTTCCAAGTGCTTTCCTTAGTTATAAGGTTAGCGATAAAGAAGATGTACAGTTTAACTACACCCGCCGTATTAACCGACCTAACTTTTTCCAGTTAATTCCATTTGTAGATTACACCAGCGATCCATTAAATATCAGTCAGGGTAACAGCGGCCTTACTCCGGAATTTACCAATAGCTTCGAAGCAAACTATAGCAACCAGTTTAACAACAACCACAGTTTTTTAGCTTCGATCTATTACAAAAAGACAAATGATCTTATTACCCGCTTTTTCGATACGGCATTCAATCCATTTACACAACAAACCGTAAACCGTAGTACATACATCAATGCCAACAGCAGTTCCAGCTATGGCATAGAGTTAACCAGCCGCAATAACATTACTAAAGTTTGGGATATTACTACGAACGTTAATTTTTACAATGCTACCATTAATAACAGCAACATAGCAGGGGTAAGTAATACCAATAGTCAGTTTAGTTTTTATGGAAAAATAAATACCAATTACAGGCTCGGAAAAACAAATAGCTGGACCATACAACTTAATGGTGATTACCAGGGTAAAACTGTAAGACCTGTAGGTGGTGGAGGCGGAGGCGGCCGTGGTGGCGGAGGCGGTGGCGGAATGATGTGGGGTGGTGGCAATCAGCCTGCAGGAAGCAATGGTTATGTAAACCCTAACTACGGTGTGGATGTAGCCATTAAAAAGGAATTTATGAAGAATAAAGCGGCGTCAGTAACACTTAGCATGAACGATGTGTTCCGTACCAAACTACGCGACACCTACACTTTCGACACTTATTTTAACCAAAGAAATATTAGCCGCAGAGACCCGCAGGTTTTGCGTTTACAGTTTAGCTGGAGGTTTGGTAAGCAAGA
>JAYUTQ010000015.1:0-2111 GCA_043755055.1 Chitinophagaceae bacterium
AATTGAAAGCAGTAAAACTGTAAACCACATAAATATACCGGGAACGAGATTGTATCTTATTCCGCCTACGGGCTTTGGCCTTGTAAAAGCATTTACCGGTCTGCAAAGAGAAAATTTGGCAGTAATTAACGTTACAGATTCTTTCGGCGTTAGCTTTTTTGATCTTGATGTTACATCTCTAAAGGCTTCTTATGAAAAATTGGGAGCTAAAGTGTTATCTGATAAAAGTGTTACGGTGCAAGGCTATCCGGGTAGGTATTTAATGTTACAAGCCTCAGCAAACACTTATACACACTTTCTTATTTTTGGCGATAATACTTTTTGTACCCATGTTGTATCAGCCTTTCCATTAATGCGAAAGGATATTGGGGATGACATTCTCGGTGCTTTAAATACCATTTACTACGAAAAGCAAAGAGAAGTTTATCCCCTTGATACTGCGGGATTTACAATAGACGACAAGTTAACCACCCTTAAATATTTTGCGTACGAACGCACATCAAAAATTTACGCTTATACGGTTGGGGGTAGCGAAGACAATCTGAATGGTAAACAGCCATTTTTGCTGGTTAAGAAAATGCCCGATGGGTCTGCAAATAGTATTCAAAAAATATCCCTGGCAGCTGACAGTATGAATGTTTCAGAATATAAAATTACAAACCCGGTAAAGAAAAATATTTTGACCCATAGTATTAACGGTGCAAGTGCTTATCAGACAGAGACTTTTGGAAAGATAAATGGCGTAAACAGTGTCATTTACTGTTGTGTAATTACAAATGGTAAACTGACCTTTTTATTAAATGCGGTTTCAAGTGTTGATTTAGCGAACAGCCTTTCAGAATTTAAAAAACTGGCTGCTACATTTCGTTTTCAATAATGAATAGAAAAACGCTATTTCTTCAAGAAATGGCGTTTTTGGATTATGAGTTTTTGGATGATTCTATCTATTGATTAGTGTACCAACTCTTTTACTTCTTTCGGGTTGTGTTCGTGTTTAAATAAAAACCAGAATAGTATCGCTATTACCAAAGCATAGCCGGCAAAAGCAAGCCAGATGCTTTGCCAGTTTTTATCGCCGCCGCTGGTTAAAAAATACTTATCTATAACACTGCCGCTAATCTTACTGCCCAAATACGCACCAACACCATTGGTCATCATCATAAACAAGCCCTGTGCACTCGAACGTATTTTTGAATCGGTATTGCTTTCCACAAAAAGCGACCCTGAAATATTAAAAAAGTCGAAAGCCATACCATACACAATACAAGAAAGAATAATCATCCACAGGCCTTCTGATGGGTTGCCGTAAGCAAATAGTCCGAAACGCAGTACCCATGCTACCATTGCAAAAAACATCACCTTTTTGATGCCAAATTTTTTCAGAAAAAATGGGATGGTAAGAATAAAGGCCGTTTCTGAAATTTGAGAAATAGACATGATGATGGTGGAGTATTTAACCACTAATGAATCTGCATATTCCGGTACTTTTTTAAAATCATCCAGAAAAGAATCGCCATACATATTCGTTAGCTGAAGTGCAGCGCCAAGAAACATGGAGAATATAAAAAACAAAGCCATTTTGTAATTGGTAAACAGCTTAAAGGCCGAAAGACCAAGCTGTTCTATAAGAGAAGCGTCTTTAGAAATTGTTTTTTGCGGCGCACATTTAGGAAGGGTAAATGAGTAAAGGCCCAAACCAATAGCAAACACCGCTGCTATAATAAACTGATTGGCATTAGCCTTACTGCCGGTAATATTGGTAAGCCACATTGCAGCAATAAAGCCAATAGTACCCCACACCCTTATGGGTGGAAAAACTTTTACTACGTCTTCGCCACTCTTTGTTAAAATGGTATATGCTATGGAGTTAGAAAGCGAAATGGTAGGCATGTAAAAAATCATGGCCAGAAATATGACATAATAAAGGGTTCCCGGATCATTAACCTGCGGAACAAAAAACAATACGATGCCATAAAGTATGTGAAGAATGCCGTAAAGCTTTTCAGCATTTAGAAACCTATCGGCTATAATGCCTGTTAATGCCGGCATAAACAAGGATGAAAGAGCTAGTGT
This sequence comes from Chitinophagaceae bacterium, assembly GCA_043755055.1. Taxonomy (GTDB): domain Bacteria; phylum Bacteroidota; class Bacteroidia; order Chitinophagales; family Chitinophagaceae; genus JAZKFT01. Next base: position 2,074 of record JAYUTQ010000015.1, read on the forward strand.
GGAAAATACTCCACCATCATCATGTCTATTTCTCAAAT
>JAYUTQ010000016.1:0-4625 GCA_043755055.1 Chitinophagaceae bacterium
TCTTTATTCACCACTTCTTTAAATATCTCCGGCGAAAATGTGGGGATGCCGGTGTAAAAGAACTTCTCCCCTTCCGTCATGGTATCGCCGATCTTAAAATTGCCGGTATCAAACAAACCCACCACATCGCCGGGAAAAGCTTCTTCCACCACTTCCTTTTCCCTGGCCAAAAAAGAATACGGATTACTGAAACGCATATCCTTTTCCAGCCTTACGTGGCGGTAATATTTGTTCCGTTCAAAACGGCCGCTGCAAACCCTTAAAAACGCAATCCTGTCCCTGTGTTTGGGATCCAGATTGGCATGAATTTTAAAAACGAAACCACTGAATTTCGCTTCATCAGGTTTTACTTCCCGTAGGGTGGTTTGCCTGCTTTGTGGCTCCGGGCCTATGTTTACAAAAATGTCTAACAGTTCTTTTACCCCAAAATTATTTACCGCACTGCCAAAGAAAACCGGGGCTATTTTACCACTTCGATAATCTTCCGTTTTTAATTCGCCATACACACCGTCTATCAGTTCCACATCTTCTCTTAGGATGGCGGCATCCCTTTCACCGGTTTTTTGGTCCAGCACGGGGCTGTTTAAATCTTCAATGGCCACCACATCTTCATCATTAGCCTTGGTTCCTGCAGTAAACAACACCAGATTTTTTTCGCTAAGATTATACACGCCTTTAAAATCTTTGCCGCTATTAATGGGCCAGGTCATGGGGTGCAGGCTAATGTGTAGTTCGTTTTCTATCTCCTCCAGCAGGTCGAAACGATTTTTACCGTCCCGGTCCATTTTATTGATGAACACAATTACCGGCGTATCACGCATCCGGCACACTTCCATCAGTCGGCGGGTTTGTGGCTCCACGCCATTTACGCTGTCTATTACCAGCACCACACTATCTACGGCGGTAAGGGTTCGGTAGGTATCCTCGGCAAAGTCTTTGTGGCCGGGCGTATCCAGCAGGTTTATCAGCTTGCCTTTATACTCAAACGTCATTACCGATGTAGCTACCGAAATACCCCGTTGGCGTTCTATTTCCATAAAATCGCTGGTGGCATGCTTCTTTATTTTATTGCTTTTTACAGCACCGGCCGTTTGTATGGCGCCGCCAAAAAGCAGGAACTTTTCTGTTAGGGTTGTTTTACCGGCATCCGGGTGGCTGATAATGGCGAAGGATTTCCGTTTCTCTATTTCTGCTGCGTATTTCATAATCTGGTCTCTATGATTCGGTGGTTTAAAATCGGGTCAATGGTCATTTGTCAATAAATGCATGACCAAATATTTTACCACAATAATTTATTGTAAAGGCGGCAAAGGTAAGGGTAGCCGCTACTTGGCAGCTATTGGGTTTTTACATAACCGTTCCGGCATCAACACGAAGCAAATACCAACAGTATAAGCAACAATATCGACCCAACTAAAAGAATTGCCAATAACCGTATTGGCCAGTTTGGAATGTTGCAACCCCAGCAGGTTTACCAGCTTAAAATATTGCATTGCTTCTATTAAATAAGAAAACATCAATACGCCAATGGCAATGGGAAACGTGTTGCCTTTGATAAATGTTTTTAAAAAGCAGTACATCAATATCACCACCAAAACATCACCGATATATGGCCTTACAAAACGATCGTGTACGTACAAGGCAATCAGCACTTCAATCAAAAAAAGAAGGCAGGTGAGAATGAAATATTTTGTATTGAAAGTAAACATGGTGGCTACACATGGCTTGCTTCTATCATACCTACTTTTATTTTGGTATCAATAATTTTTTTAAACTTTTCGATAACAAAGCCGTTCGCTTTTAAGTGGTTGATTAAGGGCTGTGGCTCATTGTGATACTCCATAACAATGTTTTCAATGCACTTTAGATCATCGGCTTGCATGGATAATAAAATTTGAAATTCGGCTCCTTCGCAATCCATTTTTAGCAAATGAACTTGTTGCAGTTGGCTGTCTTCTATAATATCCGGTAACGAAAGGGTGGTTACAGTTTCGTAACTATCCTGCTGCTGCTCCGTTACAAAAGCCAGCGAAACATTTTCCGGATTAGAATCTCTGGGAATAAAAATGGATTCACCGGAAACATTGCTAACGGCTGTATGCAAAGCCACTATTGTATGCTGCAGGCTATTGGCTTCTATATTTTTTATCAATGTATTGTAAGAAATGGTGTTAGGCTCTATGGCTATAATTTTTTCGCAACCCTGCCATGCGGCATAAAGAGAAAAGATGCCAATATTTGCTCCTATATCTATTATCGTTTTTCGAATACTAATGTTACCATATTCCTTTCTGCAAAAAACGAGTACAAATGTTACGATATCATTTTTGTTATCGGAAAGGTGTATCACCATTCCATTTCGTAGTTCTACTTTGGTAAGGAGGGTTTTCTTGAAAACGTAAGCTTGAATGACCTGCCATGGTCTTTTGCACGTAGCAAGAATGCCAGTAACTGAATGCATAAGCAGGTTGGCTTTTGCTAGCATTGCCGAGGGCACAATATGTCTGTTAAATAACCGCATAAAAAAAATACAAGCCACCTTTTAGAGAGATGGCTTGTAAAGATGTTTCATTTTTAGATATTAATTCTGGCTGGTAAGGCTTGCCAACAGGTATTCGCTGTTCATACGGGCAATATTGGTAAGCGAAATACCTTTTGGACAAACCGCTTCACAAGCACCAGTATTGGTACAGGCTCCAAAGCCTTCTTTATCCATTTGGGCCACCATATTGGTAACCCGGCTGGTACGCTCAGGTAACCCTTGTGGCAACAAGGATAACTGTGAAATTTTAGCTGAAGTAAACAAACTGGCACTACTGTTTTTACAAGCTGCCACACATGCTCCGCAACCAATGCATGCTGCCGCCATAAATGCAGCATCAGCATTATCTTTATTGATAGGTAATGCATTGGCATCTACAGCATTTCCTGTATTTACGCTAATAAAACCACCTGCCTGTATTATGCGGTCGAAAGCGCCACGGTCTACCATTAAATCTTTAATAACCGGAAAAGCTTTGGCTCTCCATGGTTCTACCACAATCGTATCACCGTCATTAAAGGCCCTCATGTGTAACTGACATGTGGTATTCTGTTTCCACGGTCCGTGAGGTTTTCCATTAATATACAAGCTGCACATACCACAAATACCTTCACGGCAGTCATGGTCAAACGCAATAGGATCTTTGCCTTCGCTAATGAGTCTTTCGTTCAGCACATCTAACATTTCCAGAAAACTCATTTCTGAAGAGATGCCGTCCACTTTATACGTATCGAAGTTGCCTGCAGTGCGGTTGTTTTTTTGACGCCAAACTTTTAGGTTTAGGCTCATTGTGTTATGCTCCATAAATGTGTTATGGTTTGTTTGAATGTATAAATTTATTTATAACTCCTTTGGCTTGGTTTCACCACTTCGTAATCAAGCGATTCCTTATTTAATTCCCAGCTGCTATCGCCTTTGTAATCCCAGGCGGCCACGTACATGAAGTTAGCATCATCACGAAGGGCTTCGCCATCTTCGGTTGCATACTCCGTACGAAAATGACCCCCACAGCTTTCATTCCTGTCAAGTGCATCTAAACACATCAATTCACCAAGTTCAATGAAATCGGCTACACGATTAGCTTTGTCAAGCTCGGGATTCATTTCATTAATCTCACCCGGAATCCTCACATCGCTCCAAAATTCTTTTTTCAATGCCTGCACTTCAGCAATGGCTTCTTTCAATCCTTTTTCATCCCTTGCCATGCCGCATTTGTTCCAAATAATTTTGCCTAAACGCTTGTGGAAACTTTCTACCGTTTTAGTGCCTTTAATATTCATCAACCTGTTAATGCGATCACTCACTTCTTTTTCTGCAGCTACAAACGCAGGGTGGTCGGTTGGTATCGATTTTACATGTATTTCATCTGCCAAGAAATTTCCGATAGTGTAAGGCACTACAAAGTACCCATCGGCTAACCCTTGCATTAATGCAGAAGCACCCAAACGGTTAGCTCCATGATCGCTAAAATTAGCTTCTCCCAAAGCATAAAGACCTGGTACAGTTGTTTGTAATTCATAATCTACCCACAGTCCACCCATGGTATAGTGAACAGCCGGGTAAATGCGCATCGGCATTTCGTAAGGATTTTCACCTGTTATCTTGTCGTACATTTCAAACAGGTTACCGTATTTTTCCTTTACTACATCCTTACCCATTTTGATGATATCATCCTGACTGGCACTATCATTTCCTGTTTTACCTGCTTCAATTTTACCATACCGTACAATCGCATCAGCAAAATCAAGATATACAGCCATTTTAGTAGTTCCTACGCCAAAGCCTTCATCGCAACGCTCTTTGGCAGCACGGCTAGCCACATCACGTGGTACCAGGTTACCAAAAGCCGGATAACGACGTTCGAGGTAATAATCTCTTTCAGTCTCTGGTATTTCTACCGCTTTACGGTTTTCGTCTTTTTTCATTGGCACCCAAATGCGGCCATCATTACGAAGCGATTCGCTCATCAAAGTCAGCTTAGACTGATGATCTCCGCTTACAGGAATACAAGTTGGGTGAATTTGTGTATAACATGGATTGGCAAACATGGCACCTTGCTTGTGAGCTTTCCAAGCGGCAGTTA
>JAYUTQ010000017.1:0-4623 GCA_043755055.1 Chitinophagaceae bacterium
GCCTAAAGTAGAGGTTCCAACAAGTACTCAATATACTCCGGTTTATAAATAAAAATTTGGTGGTTTAACGCCTACCCCTATTTTTGCACTCCTAAAAATAAATAGGTACATAAGTTCTTAACAACAATAACAAGCGAAAGTAGCTCATTTGGTAGAGCACGACCTTGCCAAGGTCGGGGTGGCCGGTTCGAGCCCGGTCTTTCGCTCAAAATCCCGCCCGGCGGGATTTTTTTTGCACTCAAATTTTGCTTTGCAACTTCGATCGGTTTTGCCCTTGTGGTGGAACTGGTAGACACGTCCCGATGAATATCGGGATTAGCAGCAATTTGAGTTGCTGGTTTGAATTGCCCTGGTGGTGGAACTGGTAGACACGCAGGACTTAAAATCCTGTTGACAGCAATGTCAGTGCGGGTCCGATTCCCGCCTGGGGCACTGGTTAGAAGCCGATTCGAAAGAATCGGCTTTTTTTAGAATTTTTAATAGACGGGAACTGGTAAACACGTCCCGATGTAATATCGGGATTGACAGCAATGTCAGTGCGGGTCCGATTCCCGCCTGGGGCACTGGTAGAGAGCCGATTCGAAAGAGTCGGCTTTTTTATTGAACGATTGCCTATTTGTACAGTACCACAATAAGAACAATATTTTGTCTTGAATTATTTTAAGTGTTATTATTACACTTAAAAATTTTGCCAATTCCAACGCTTACAGGTGAAAGGCAATTAGGGCAATGCTGCTGTCTGGTTCCTGAAGTGATGTTTGGTTAATGCATCGCCGGATTTTTTAATTAAAAATGATTGCACAATTCAATAAATGAACCATATGAAAAAACTCTTTTTACCATTTGTTTTTGCAACAGCTATTTCCGCCAATGCACAAAAGCCAGTTACTCTTGTAGTAAATGGCTACGATCCTAAAACCACCATTAGCCGCCATATCTACGGTCATTTTTCCGAACATTTAGGCCGCTGTATTTACGATGGTTTTTGGGTAAGCGACACCGCTACTATTCACCGCAAAGACAGGATACGGCTGGACATTGTGGAGGCTCTCAAGAAAATAAAAGTGCCTAATCTGCGCTGGCCCGGCGGCTGCTTTGCCGATGAATACCACTGGCGGGATGGCATTGGTCCACGCAACCAACGGCCGCACATGGTAAACACTAACTGGGGCGGCGTTTCGGAAGATAACAGCTTTGGTACGCATGAATTTTTGGAACTCTGCGAACTGATTAAATGTGAGCCTTATGTAGCGGGTAATGTGGGTAGCGGCACCGTGGAAGAAATGGCTAAATGGGTGGAATACATGAACAGCGATGCCCAAAGCACCATGACAGAGCAACGCAAACAAAACGGCCGTGCAGAGCCATGGCGGGTAAAGTATTGGGGGGTAGGTAACGAAAGCTGGGGCTGTGGTGGAAACATGACGGTGGATTATTATGTAAACGAATACAAACGGTATGCTACCTATGCCCGCAATTATAACAATGCACCACTGCTGCGAATAGCTAGTGGCGCAAATGCAGGCGATTATAACTGGACGGATGTTATGATGAAAAATGCCGGACGCCAAATGTGGGGTTTAACTTTACATTATTACACTTTACCAACAAACAATTGGCGCAAAAAGGGTTCAGCCACAGTTTTTGATGAGAAAGAATACATCGCTACTATGAAGAACTGCCTGTTTATGGATGAACTGGTAACCCGCCACAGTACGATTATGGACAAGTATGACCCCGAAAAAAGAGTGGCATTGGTTGTGGACGAATGGGGTATTTGGACAGATGTGGAACCTGGTACAAACCCCGGGTTTCTATATCAGCAAAACAGTCTTCGGGATGCATTAATTGCAGGAACTACACTGAACATTTTTAACAACCACGCCGACCGTGTTAAGATGGCCAACCTTGCTCAAACCATCAATGTATTGCAGGCCTTGATACTCACAAAGGGAAACCAAATGCTGCTGACGCCTACTTATCACGTATTTGATTTGTACAAGGCTCACATGGATGCCAGGCTGTTGCCTATACAAATTAACAGCCCAGATTATGTGCTGGGCGACGTAAAAGTACCGGCCATCAATGTGTCTGCTTCGCAGGATAGCACAGGGGCTGTGCATCTTACTTTGGTAAATCTGGATGCTACCAAAAAAGTGGCTTTTAAGACAAGTCTTGGTGGCATAAATTGGAAAACTGTAGATGGCCAAATTCTTACATCGGCTAAATTTACCGACATCAATAGCTTTGAAAAACCGGATTTTATAAAGCCGGCAGCTTTTAAAGGCGCAAAAAAAGAAGGCAATGATTTGGCTGTTGAAATGCCGCCTTTATCGGTGGTGGTGTTAGAGATTAAATGATAAACCCTCCCAATAAGTCAAATTTTTAAAACTTGACTTATTGGGAATCATATCACTTCATCATTTCATCAATCGTTACATAAGCCACGGGGTGGTAATTGCCACGGGCTTTGGCATATACCTGTTTGGCCCATGCTTTTCCTTCTGCGGTTTTAATCAATTCGCCATAGAGCGGTTTTAAGAATTTACGGCGGCCAACACTCATCAGAAATTTTTCAATATTGTTATTGGCGGGTTTGTAACCATAGCGGATGGCCAGTATGTACCAGGCACTTTGTACTTCGGTATTGCCGCTGTTGGTAAATGCAAACTCTTTATCCAGAACGGCCATGGTAGCGGCATTCAGGCTATCCGGCAGGTGGCTAATGAAATACAGCCTGGCATTGCTACTTGTAATTTTTTTGCCAAGGCCTGTTGCATTGCCTGTTTTTTCAAAGGTTGTTATAATAGTGTCGATAGCATTAAATTCTTTAGAAACGGACGCCGGAATATTTGAGGGAATACCGGGTTTGTAAATCCAGTCGTTGGACCTTATTTTATTAGCCAATGCTGTGTCTTCACCAATCAGTTCTTCATTTAGATATACCAGAAATTTTTCAGTTGTGTTGGATGTAAATGCATGGCTTTCGAAATATTTTTTTAGGAAAGCATCCATCTTTTCCCGACCCACAGCTTCTTCTATGGTGCGGAGAAAGGCAGCCCCTTTTTCATATACAATATTGCTGCTTGCAGCATCAGGGTCACGGCCTGCAAAATTACCTTTAAGTTTAGTATCCTGACTTGTGTCGCCGAGGGTTTTTACAATGGCGGCCAGGTCTTGCCTTCCCAGTACTTCCTGCATTTGTGCTTCTTCTTTTCCGTACACGGCTTCTATTATGCGGCGTTCAAAATAAGTAGTAAAACCTTCGTTAAGCCACATATCGTTCCATGTAGTATTGGTTACCAGGTTGCCACTCCAGCTATGTGCCAGTTCATGTGCCACAAGGCTTACAAGGCTTCGGTCGCCGGCTATAACGGTAGGTGTGGCAAATGTGAGATTTGGATTTTCCATACCACCATAAGGAAAACTCGGAGGCAGTACCAGCAAATCGTAACGGCCCCAGCGGTACGGGCCATATAGTTTTTCTGCTGCATCTGTCATTTTGCCCATATCGGCAAATTCCCAAACAGCTTTATCCAGCATAGAAGGTTCGGCATAAATTCCGGTTCGGCTATCGATAGCTTTAAAACTAATATCGCCAACGGCCAATGCCAGCAGGTAACTTGGTATGGCATGCGTTTGTTTAAAACGATAAATACCATCGGCAGTTTTTGTTTGTGGGTTTTCGGCGCTCATTACAGCCAGCAGGTTTGCCGGTACCTTAACAGTAGCACTATAGGTAAATCGGATGCCCGGCCCATCCTGGCAAGGTATCCAGGTACGGGCAAGTATGGGTTGGCTTTGGGTAAAAAGAAATGGTTGTTGTTTTCCGCTTGTTTGCTGCGGCGTAAGCCATTGCAAGGCATCTGCATCTTTGCTTGTGGTGTAGTAAATGGTTAGTTTTTTTGTGCCACTATCTATGGCTACATGCAGGGCCTGTCCCATAAAATCAGCGTCTTTATCCAGAGAAAAAGTGGTGGCTTTTTCATCATCACCCATAGTTACTTTTTCTATCTTCAACTTACGGGTGTCGAAAATAATTTCATTGCCCTTGCCCTTATTATCAATCGTCCAAATTGCTTTACCGCTTATTTGTTGGGTGGTAAAATCCACTTTAATATCCAGATCCAGATGTGTTCCTACAGCTTTGTCCGGTTGGGAAAATGAGTGGGGATCCTGTTCTGTGGCAGCGTTGGTTTCTTCAGTTTTGCCGGTTTTTTGATTACAGGCAAATAGTATTACGCAAGTAGCTAATGCAAGAATTTTATTCACAGTGTAGTCTATTTAAGCAGTTGAAGTTACAGGGCTCGATGGATTGGGTAACAGGGAAATGTTAATCGGTAATTAGCCGGTAATTACTATGCAGTTTTTTTCCATTTAATTGGAAAACAATTTGTATTGTCCTAAAATAAGTTCAAGCAATTAAAAAGAGGCTGCCTCATTGTTTTGAGACAGCCTCTTTTTTAATAATGTGTGATTACAAATTGTGTGACAGTTATTCTACTGTTTTAGGAAATGGGCTAAAAGTGTGGTGTATATTATTTTATGTAAAATTCAAGCTCTACTCTTCTGTTAAGGCCGCGGCCGGCTACAGTTTTGTTAGAACTAACGGCCCTGCTGCTG
>JAYUTQ010000018.1:0-10844 GCA_043755055.1 Chitinophagaceae bacterium
AATCCAAACCCAAACGGATACACAGGGTCGTTGCTTACATCCAGATAATTACTTCTGAATTTCTCAAACCACTTTCCTTTTGGTAACGGACGTCCTGTATTTTTATGGGCGTAGTAAATTGGTACTTGCCCTACATTTTGTGGAAATGTGGTAGTTAATTTGCCTGAAGGATTTACATCGCCAAACAATACATCGGCAATTGCAGAGCCGGCTTCGGTGCCACCAAACCATACATTTAAAATGGCAGGTATATTTTCGTTTTCCCATTTTAAAGCAAGTGGCCGGCCGGTAAATAATACCAGCACTAAAGGCTTACCGGTTTTTAGTAGCGCTTTCAGTAACTCTTTTTGTGTTTCGGGAATGTCTATATTGGTACGGCTGCTAGCTTCGCCACTCATTTCTGCACTTTCGCCTACTGCTGCCACTATTACATCGGCTTTACTTGCAATAGCCACTGCTTCATTTAACAGTTCTTCCGCTGTACGGCTATCTCTATTCAGCGTTTTGCCAAACATGGTTGCCCTCTCTTCATACTTGGGGTCAGCATCTAAATTACTCCCCTTCGCATATACTATTGTAGCCTTATCTCCAACCGCTTCTTTAAGCCCCGCTAATACAGGTATTGCATTTAAAAAATTGGCTGCTACGCTCCATGTTCCCGGCATGTTTTCTCTATTATCTGCCAACGGGCCTACCAATGCAATGGTGCCACTTTTTTTCAGGGGCAGCAGATTGCCGGTATTTTTGAGCAACACAAAACTTTGTGCTGCAATATCCCTTGCTTCTTTGCGGTGTTCGGTTGTAAAAATTTCTGTTTTGGCCCTTTGTTCATTGCAGTAGCGGTAAGGGTCATCAAAAAGCCCAAGTTTATATTTGGCTTCCAGTATTCTTCTGCATGCAAGATTTATTTCCTGCAGTTTTACTTTGCCTTCAGATAACGATTTTTTTAATGTGGTTAAAAATCCTTCTCCCACCATATCCATATCTATACCTGCACTAAGTGCCTTGGCTGAAACGGCTTTAAGGTCGCCAATACCATGTTCCACCATTTCGTTAATGCCGGTGTAATCTGTTACTACAAATCCTTTAAAACCCAATTGTTTTCGCAATACATCTGTCATTAAAAATTTACTGGCCGTTGCAGGAACGCCATCCACTTCGTTAAATGAAGCCATTACACTTCCCACCCCAGCATCTATCGCAGCTTTATATGGTGGAAAATATTCATTGTACATTTTAACATGGCTCATGTCGGTAGTGTTATAATCCCGTCCTGCCTCGGCGGCACCATATAATGCAAAGTGTTTTACACAACTCATTATAGTATTGCCACTGCTATAATCTTTACCCTGATAACCTTTTACCATGGCTTGGGCAATCTTGCTTCCCACGTAAGGATCTTCTCCGCTTCCTTCAGAAATACGGCCCCACCGTGGGTCACGGGATATATCTACCATCGGGCTAAAGGTCCAGTTAATACCGTCGGCACTCGCTTCTATTGCAGCAATTCTGGCACTTCGTTCTACCAAGGCCATATCCCAGGTACATGATAAACCAAGTGGTATGGGAAAAACTGTTTGGTAGCCATGTATTACATCCATACCAAATGTGAGTGGAATTTTAAGGCGGCTCTCTTCCACTGCAATCTTTTGCACTGCCTTTATTTTTTCTACCGATTTAATATTGAACAAGCCTCCCACTTTACCATCACGAATTTGTTTACCTATATCAGAATTGCCCGCCTGGCCCGTTACAATATCACCAGATCCCGGCAAGTTAAGTTGTCCAATTTTTTCGTCCAGTGTCATTTTTTTCATCAAATTGCTTACAAAGGCATTCATCTTTACATCTTGCTTATTCAATGGCTGTGCTGTAAGATGGTACGCAGTTATTAGAAAGATGGCTAAAACCGTTATGTTCTTTTTCATATTATTTTATTCCTTTTTATAGTTGATTGTATTTTAATATCACTGTTACTTACATGCACAAGTCGTTTAATGGAAGGATTTGATTTGCAATGCATCAGTAAGTATTTTTAGAGGTGTAAAAAGGTTGTTTATTTAATATGTGGGCTTTGAAACCCTAACTTTTTTAAACCAATCTGTATTTCAGGACAGCTCATAAACAAGTTCCAAAGTAAACTGCTGCGATAGTTTTCCATCATTACAACAATGGGTCCCTGGTCTATTGCTAAATATCTTTTAGGATACCAGTTATCCTGTTCGCTAAAAGCATCATAAAATCCATAGGGTCCCCAAAGCTTTTCTTTCATATCGTAATACCAATGCTTCATTGCCGCCATAGACTGATTGGGGGTGTAAGGAAAAGAAGATAATGCTGCGGTAGGTGATATAACACCCATATCGCTACTCATATTTGGCGCATGGCCTGCATAGCCTGTTGTGGAATAGCTGGATGTAAGGCCCCAATTGTTAGCACCATAACCCTTATATTTTTTCGGGTTATCAATACTCCATTGATAATGAATCGTAGCCAGGCTTTTATTTTCTTTCCAGTAATCAGCGTAGTTGTCCTTCAGTCCTCTTGGATCTAAACCAAGGTAAGAATAATGAGCCCAGAATAATGGGCCACCTTGCGGTGGATTGCCCTGATAGCGGAGGTTTAGCTGATGCCCGCCATAGGAAGTAGTTGCTTTAATTTTTCCATTTTCGGCCCAGCCCTGATGATACACTTCTGCCGGTACACCATGGGTAGGAGAGGATGCTGCAAGTATATACATTATTAAACATTCGTTATAGCCATGCACTGCAAAATTCATCTTCCATCCATTGGTGGGGCTCCAATGCCAATACAATACATTTTGCCCGTTTCTATACCAGTTAAAGTCTACATCTTTCCATAATTTATCTGCCCTTGCAGCCAGGTTCTTTTCGGCAACAGAGCCATCTTTAAAGTATTGACGAACGCATAAAAGCCCCTGCAACATAAAAGAACTTTCCACTAAATCTCCGCCATCATCGTATTTGCTAAATGGTTTTGTTTTGCCTGTTTCGCCATTCCACCAATGCGGCCATACACCATGATAACTGTCAGCAGTTTCTAAAAACCGAACTATTTTTTCCAGTTGTATCCTGCCGGAATCCCGGCTTACGAACCCTCTTTCTATACCTGCTAAAATGGCCATTACCCCAAAACCTGAACCGCCGCTGGTAACTACATTCTTATCATTTTCAGGGTAGCTACCATCTACATGATACCGCTCACGGCCTAAGCCACTTACCGGCTCTGCACCATTCCAGAAATATTGAAAGGTTTGGTACTGTACCAAACGAAACAGGGCGGTGTCTGCTGTGGCAATACCGCCATTGGTCAGACTTGTAATTTTTTTTCCAGAAGTGCATGCTGATAGTAGTGCTACACTAACAAAAGAAACTGATAAAAATGTATTACTATATTTCATTAGCTATAAGATTTATAAATACGGAGCGGTAAAGCCAAGTTTTGTAAGTCCGGCCTTTACTTCAGGACAACTGGTAAATAAATCCCACACCTGCCCACTCCGATAGTTTTCAATCATAACAATAATGGGCCCCTGATCTATGGCAAGAAAAGAGTTGGCGAACCATAAATTATGTAAGCTAAATGCATCTGAAAATCCATATTCTTTCCAAATTTTATCTCCTAATACATAGTAAAAAAACTTTAATGCCTTCATAGATTCTACAGGCGTATACGGAAAGGATGACAGTGCAGCAGTAGGGGCAATCGTTCCAATATCATTGGTGGGTGAACTGGCTGTGTATCCACCTTGTATGTCGCTTGCAGTAAGGCCCCACACTGAGTCACTATAGCCATAAAACCCTTTGGGATTGGCTTTTGTGTAGCTGTAATTTATTAGCGTATGGTTCTTGGTTTGGATGCTATAGTTTGTTGTGCCATCACTTAGTCCATTTGGGTTGATGCCCATAAATGAGTAGTGTTCAAAAAATAATGGACCACCTAAGGCTGGGCCTAATGGTAATATGTATCCGAGATAGGTATTACCATTTAAAAAGTTATTGCCAGTAGCCCATCCATTATCATACACTGTTTTGGGTATAGTAAAAGTGTTGGAAGCAGCGGCCAGTACATATGTCATTAATGCTTCATTCCAGCCTTTTACCTGCAGGTTCATTTCCCAGTTATAGTTAGGGCTCCAGTGCCAGAACAACGTATTTTGGTAACCCTGCCTAAACCAACTCCATTCTACCCGGTTCCAGATGGTATTGATGTCATTTCTCAAAGTTGTTTCCACAGCATCCGTTCCATTAAAATATTGCCGGGCTGTAAGTAAGCCCTCCATCAGAAAGGAGGTTTCTACAAGATCTGCACCATTGTCTTTTGTGCTAAATGGAATAACGGCACCACTAATACCATTGAGCCAGTGCGGATAGGCGCCATGAAAAGTTTGAGCTGTATTTTTAAGAAAGCCTACCATTTTTTGCATCCTTACAAGTCCTTCATTTCGGGTAATAAAATTTCTTTTAATGGCTACAGGTATTGCCATAATGCCAAAACCGCTTCCGCCGCTCGTTACAAGGTCGCCGCTTGTATTGCGTTCTCTGGCAAGGCCACTGGTAGGGTGACCAAAATCCCAGAAGTATTTAAACGTTTGCTGCTGTACCAATGTAAGTAACGCACTATCTGTAATTACCGGAAATTTATAGGCCGAATCGATTCCAGTGGTAAAGGTGTAAGTAAGCGATGCTGTTAAAGTAGCTGTTTGTTGCGATTGCAACCCTTGTGAAACGGTAACCGAAAAAGCCGTAAGACCGGCAAGTTTTGATGCAGGACGGATTACTAATAAACTATCTCCGTTTTCTGTATTGGCAGTAAAGGCAACCGCTGTGCCTGTAGACTGGTTATACAATACATTCGCATTAATGGAGGCTTTATTTATTTTGGCCGAAAAACCAATTTTGATAACCGGTGAAACGGATACGAATTTAAATGGCTGTGCTGTGCTGCCATCAACCGAAACAGTGTTGGCAACAAAAGAGGCAGGCACCACAGGAGGGATTACAGGTGTTTCTTTTTTCTTACATGATAATAAAACACAACATAAAAATACCACACCATAATAAGTCTTCATGTAGAACATCTTTAAAAGTGAAAAGGCTGCCTCCATTGCTGAAAGCAGCCTTTTTAACGTAGCTAATATTAACGGCCCTGCCGCTCTAATGTATTAATAGCACTAATCTCAATTTCGCTAAGTGCTTTATTGTACATCCTAAATTCATCCAGTTTTCCTGTGTAATTCAGCATCCAGGGTTCTGGTGTATTAAAGGGTGCGCCAAGGTGGTTTTGCATACCACCAATTATAAACCTGGTGGGGTTTTTAAAATTTAAAGCTCCTAGCGGTGTGCCATTTCCATCGGCGTTTCTGGTATCAGAACCGGGTGGCAAAGCTCTTTTGGTTCCATTAATATAAAAGCCAACTTTAGAAGTAGCGGCATCATACGTCCATGCTACATGACGCCAGGCCCCATACATATCATCGGGGCGAAAATCGCCAAATGGTTCTATCCAATGTTCCACAAACGGAGCAGAATTTTTTTCCATATGTAGTTTCATAAACATTTTGTTTTCGTTGCTATTATTACCTTCTATCATTAAAAAGAAATTGCCCCAAAAAGAACCATCTTGTTTAGCCAATGTAAACACCCCTTGTGCACCACCATCATGCTTGCCGGTGTTTATCCACATACTTATGGTAAAACTGCCAAGGGTGGCAATAGGGCCAGGATTGGTATACCCAATAAAGCCATTGGTGGAGCCCTGGTAAGCCATGCCCTTACGGCCTGTAACAAAACTTGTAGTGCCACTTGTAGTGCCACCTGTAACCCCGCCCTTTACATCGGCCACACTATTTTCAAAAGGGAAATGGGCAATTAAATTGGTGGGGGCTATATCGTTACTATTTACAAAACCACCAGCAACAGGTGGGGCATCCCCTTTGTTAAAATTATCGCTATAATCAGCCTTTGTACAGCCCGATCCTAGCAACGCTACACCCAGCAAAAGCAAGGTGCCTTGCAGCAAGTTTTTAATGTTCCTTTTCATATACAATTTTTATATGGTTAATAATATTTGTTTAATAGCCCGGATTTTGGGTAAGCCTGCCTCCGCTTAAATCCCGTTGGGCCTGCGGTATGGGGAACAATTCATGCTTATTACTTACAAAAGGTTTGCCATGTGCACGTAATACCACGCCTGCTCTTCCTTGCCTAACGAGATCTAAAAACCGATCTTGCTCCATCCCAAGTTCTACCCTTCTTTCTCTCCATACATTAACTTGTGTTAATGTAGTGGCAGGAAGGTTAGCTCTTGTGCGTACCTGATTAAGCTTGTTAAGTCCATCGGCATTACCAAGCATTGCAGCAGCTTCGGCATATATCAGCAGCACTTCTGCATACCTCATCAGGCGTATGTTTTTGGGCTTGGTGTCTTTGTTATTAGTAACCTGCGGGCTTTCGGCAAGAGGGCTGTGGTACGCCTTGTAATTATACCGGTCGTTCTCTACCGAATCTTTAGAGGGAACCCTGTAGCCATCCCATAAAACGGTGCCTGGGCTATTGCCGGTTACTGTAGGATTAATAAACATAATGGTAGCACCCCTGCGAGTATCGCCGGTTTCGTAAGCACTTGCTAAATTTGAAGAAGGGCTGTTAAAGCCAAAACCTAAATCGTTCCAACCACCGCGGCCACGTGGGCCTTGTCCGTTACTGTATAATGGGCTTACAGCATTTTCGCCGGCATTTACACCTGTTTGTACTTCAAAAATTGATTCGCTGCTGTTGTTGCCACCCTGGCCACCTACTGACTTTTCCCTGAATATAAAATTATAATCATTTACTAATGAGTACTTACCCGATGTGATAACAGCATTCGAAAATTCAAGGGCTTTAGCCCAGTTTTTTTGGTAGAGGTATACCTTGGCCAAATAGGCTTGTGCGGCACCTTTATTGGCACGGCCGGTTTGCGTAGCAGCATCTCCTTTCATAGGTAAATTATCTGCCGCAAATTGTAAGTCTTCTACTATTACAGCATAGATTTCGGCTGCAGTAGCACGGGTGTTAAGTGCATCGCTATTGCCTTCGGCCGGTAATGGTACATTGGTAATTTTTGGTACCCCACCAAAAAATCGAACAAGGTTAAAATAATACAGCCCACGCAAGAACCTCGCTTCGCCCAGTAGCCTGTTTTTAGTAGTTGCTTCAATGGTGCTTTTTCCCAATATTTCTATCGCTTTGTTGGCACTGATGATAGCATTAAAATGGCCACTCCAAATATTGTTAAAAATAAAATTGTTAGGTGTATGCATAAAGTTATCTATGTCACCCAGGCCACCGCTGTTAAAGTCGCCGGGGGTACTGCCTTTGTCGGCATCGTCGCTGGCCACATCGTTTGTTATGGCCCATAAAAAGCCAACTGTGGTTTTATCAAACCCGCCATAGTAAAGGGTATTATACACGCCACCTACTAATTTGGTAGCGGCATCCGGGTCGGTAAGGGCCAGCACTTCGGTGGTTTGGCCCTGTGGGTCTACTTCTAAAAAACTCTTTTTACAACTACCCAGCAATGCAGCCGGCAGCAAAATGAGGGATAGTTTTTTTATGATGGATATATTCATTTCAATTACAATTTTGGGATGAATTAAAAACCTACATTAACACCAAATGCAAAGGTGCGGGTGGTAGGGTAAATGGCAGATTCAATACCTGCGGCCAATGTGCCGCCATTGCTTATTTCCGGGGTAAAACCACTGTATTGGGTAATGGTGGCCAGGTTTTGTACGGTTACATATACCCTAAAGCTTTGCATCTTCATTCTGCCTAACATACCTGCCGGTAAAGTATAGCCAAGCGATAAATTATTGATTCGGAAGAAATCGCCTTTTTCAAGAAAGTAGGTAGAGGCGGGGAGTTCCTGTGTATTAGCTCTTGGAATGTTCGTATTGGTATTGTTAGGTGTCCACCTTCCCAATGCCACGGCTGTTTCTACATTGTCTCTAAAATCGCCACGGGCCGCTTTTTTACCATTATATATTTTACCACCACTTGTGCCATAGCCACCAACAGATAAATCGATTGTTTTAAAACTTACACTACCATTTACGCCAAAAGTCATTTTGGGTTGGTACGAACCCTGGTACACTCTATCATCTGCGTTAATTTGTTTATCATTATTTACATCTCTGTAACGCAAATCGCCGGGTTTTGCACCGGGCTGGCCAGAGCCAGCAATCTCAGCTGCATTCTGAAAAATGCCAGCTACTTCCCACAAATAAAAACTGCCGATTGGTTGCCCATTATCGCTACGGGTGGTAGTGCCTTGTCCACCTACATTACCATCGTTAATGGCCTGGCCACCGTTTAGGTTATCTATTTTGTTTTGATTAAATGCGATATTGCCACCGATATTGTATCTCCAGTCGCGGCTGATATTCTCCTTCCAATCCAGGCTTACTTCTACACCTTTATTGGTAAAAGAAGCTGCATTGGTAATGTATTCATCGTTGGGGTCGCCCAAAATAGAAGGCACTTTAATGCGTACCAAAGCGTTTGTTGTTTTGCGGTCGTACACATCTACCGTACCGGATAATTTATTTTTCAGCAAGCTAAAATCCATTCCTATATTGGTTTCCGTGGTTATCTCCCAACGAAGGTTTTTATCGGCCAGCTCTGCTATACGAATATTCAATACTTCGATACCATTAAAAAAGTAGGGTAGGTTTTGCGTAGCCAATGGAATAAATAAACTGCTCGGAATACCATCGTTGCCCACCTTGCCATAGCTGGCACGAAGTTTAAGATTGCTAAACAGTTTTTGATTATTCATGAACTTTTCGCTGCTTACAACCCATCCTATTCCAACTGATGGAAAAAAGCCCCAACGGTTATCTAATGGCAACCTGGAACTACCATCGTACCTGCCTGTAGCAGTTAAAAAATATTTATCGTTGAAATTATAGTTAAGCCGTGCCAGATAGGAGTTACGGGTACTTAAATCGCCATCGTTAAAATTAGTGGCGCCAATAGAAGAACCTGCATTGAGGTACCATTGATCTTTATCTTCCGGCACATCAATTCTTGTTCCGCCAAGTCCATTTACTCTTATTTGTTCGGCTGTGGTACCTGCAAGTAAATTAAAATTATGTTCGCCAAAACTTTTGGCAGCGGTGGCGGTATTGTCCCACACCCAACGGTTGCCCTGGCTTTCGCCAATACTCAGGCGGCTGTTAGGTCTTAGCTGGTTGCTACCTGCACTTAAAAAAACATTATCAGGCCCTGTATTAGCGTATTTATATCCATAAGATACGCTTCGAAAATTGTTTTTATCTACACCAAAACTAGAGCGTAATGTAAGCCAACTTACAGGCTTTAGCTCTGCCACCAAATTTGCCTGAAAGCGGTCGCCAATGCCGGTGTTATCGTTTTTATCCTGGTCTAAACTGGGGTTGCCCACATTGTTAGCCAATGAAGTGTTGCCATACTTGTTGCCTTGTTTTGCAATAACATAAGGTGCGGCCCTGTAGGCTACATTAAAAGCACCGAGATCTACATTTCTTAGATCGCTGCGGCTATAAGAAAGCAGCGTAGAGACTTTAAAAATTTTGCTGATTTTATAATCATTATTGTTTCTTAATGTAAAGCGTTTAAAATTGTTGGTGCGGATAATACCTTCATCGGTAAGATAACCTGCACTTAAAAAATAATTTATTTTATCGCTGCCGCCAGATACAGAAAGGTTGTGGTTCTGAAAAAAGCCCCGTTTTAAAATTTCATCGTACCAATCGGTATTGCCGCCATTATTAAGTAAGCTTTGGGTTACAATACTATCACCGCTGCCATAGTAAACGCTGGCTTCGTTTATATAACCTGCGTATTGGTTAGCACCTGCCATATTTACCAAACGGGTAGCCTCTTTTACGCCAACTGTTGCATCGTAATTAATTACCATTTTACCCACCTTGCCTTTTTTGGTGGTAAGTATAATAACGCCGTTTGCAGCCCGCATACCATAAATGGCAGTTGCAGAAGCATCTTTTAAAATTTCCATACTTACAATATCTGCCGAGTTGATGTTGCGGATATCGTCGTTAATAACACCATCAACTACATACAGGGGGTTAGCGCCTGCCAGCATGGTGCCCGTACCACGTATTCGGATAATAGGCAATGCGTTAGGGTCGCCGCTTGTAATTACCTGCACACCGGCTACCTTGCCCTGTACAGCTTGTGTAGCAGTAAGTACTGGCTGCTTAGCCAGTTCGGCACCGCTTACAGATGCTACCGAACCCGTTAAATCCCTTTTGCGTTGTGTGCCATATCCAACCACAATCACAGTGTTAAGATCCGATTGCGGCATACCATTTAACACCACATTTATAGTACGGTTATTATTTACTGCTACCTCGTAAGGAACAAAACCTACAGCAGATATTATTAAAGTGGCATCTGAAGATGCATTAATGGTAAAATTACCGGCAGCATCCGCAGACGTGCCATTTTTGGTGCCCACTATAATAATAGATGCACCCGCAACCGGATTTCCTGCACTGTCCGTTACCCTGCCAGTTACCCGCACATCTTCTTTATAATTTTCAAACTCTTCTAAAGTGGCGCTGAGTACCACCAGATTATTCTCCAGCAGCTTGTATTTTACATTGGTGTTTTCGAACAGTTGATTCAGCACATCTGTGAGGTATGCATTATCGGCATTAACATCCACTTTTTGGTTCTCAGTAAAAAGCGCATCGTTGTACAAAAAGCGAATACCTGCTTTTTTCTCAATTTGTTGCAAAACGTTTTTGAAATTGGCCGACTTTAATTTTAGTGTAA
>JAYUTQ010000019.1:0-2098 GCA_043755055.1 Chitinophagaceae bacterium
GGCAGTTATATGATTACCTAAAACCTTTTACAGTAAACGTTACAAACATGTAGAGCCAAAAACACATAGAATTCATGATAAATTTTGCAAAAAAATTAAAAAAACACTTACAGAAAAGAAAAAACTAAGCTTTCGTTAAGATGTTGAAAATTTACACACTTACCCTATCTTCCCCCCTCATTTTTACGTCCTAACCTTTAAGTTCCATTTTACAAAACGTAACTAAAAAACAACATGAAAAGAATTGCATTTGTGATGTTAAGCAGTGTAGCAGTATTGGTAGCCAGTGCACAAAGTGTAGCAGATGGCGTAAAAGCCATTTACTACGAAAAGTATAAAACGGCAAAGACCATTTTAGAAAAATTGGTAGCAGCTAACCCTGCTGATGTAGATGCCAATTACTGGTTGGGACAGGTTAGTATCAATCAAGGAGATTTAGCGATGGCAAGATCTGTTTATGCCAAAGCTATGACTACCGCTGCGGCCAATCCATTAATTGTAGTAGGTATGGGTCATGTAGAGTTAATGGAAGGAAAGTTAACAGATGCTAGAGCACATTTTGATGCAGCCCTTGCAGCCACCAATAATAAAAAAGGTGGTGACCCTAAAATACTTTCAGCCGTAGGCCGTGCCAATGCCGATGGAGATAGCAAAACCGGTGACCCTGTTTTTGGTATAGAAAAGCTGGCTGCTGCAGCTAAGCTTGACCTAAAGGATCCTGAAATTTATGTACTGATGGGCATTAGCCAGCTAAAGCGTGGTGGCGAATTTGGTGGCGAATCTAAAAAAGCATACGAAGAAGCTTTGGTACGTGACCCGAAATATGCAAAGGCCAAATTGCGTATTGCCCGTATATTTTTAAGCCAGAATAATAAGGAATTGTTTCTGCCATTAATGGAAGAAGCCACACAATTAGATCCGAACTATGGACCGGCATGGCAGGCATTGTACACTTATTATGCCGAAAGGGATGTAAATAAGGCCAAAGATTATCTGGATAAATACATAACCCTTGCAGATAAAGATTGTGAAACCGATTTTTTTTATGCAGATTATTTGCTGAGAGCCGGAAAAAAAGATGATGCGTTAGCCAAAGCCAAAGAAATGGAAGTTGCCTGCGGCGGTGCTAATTTTCCGAAGCTAGACAAATTATATGCAATCATTTACGACCGTACAGGTGATTCTGTAAATGCACTCGCATCTATGAGTAAGTATATGTCTAAGGAAAGAGATGACAAGGTTTCGGCATCCGACCACGTAACCTTAGCAACATTACTGGCCAAATTTCCAGGAAAAGAAGCTGAGATTGAAAACAATATGACTAAGGCGATAGCAAAAGATACTGCTACAGCCAAAAGAATAGAAATAGCTAGTTTAATGGCAGAAACCTATGGTAAAGCCAACAACTTTAGTGGACAGTCTAAATGGCTTGGCATGGCCGCAGGATGGAAGCCAAAGATATCGGCGACCGACTTTTATTATTGGGGCGATGCACAAACAAAATACGCCAAAAGTTTGCCCACAACAGATAGCATTCCACGTAAAGCAGCCTTTGCTACATCCGATTCTATTTATGCAGCATATATTGCTAATTATGCAGATCAGCCGCAGGGATATGCGTTTAGAGCCATTGCCGCCAAAGCTGCCGATTTCGATACATCAAAAGGTATAGCCATACCAGTTATTGATGCATACACGTTGTTTTTAATGAGCGATACTGCTAAGAATAAGAGAACAATCATTAGCAACTACTATTACGAAATTCCATATTTTGCTAAAATAAAAGATTGGCAAAAAACCTTGGATGCTGCCAATGCCATATTAGCCCTTGATCCGGTAAATAGTTATGCATTAGGCGTAAAAGATGCAGCTACAACCCAATTGTCGAGGCCGAAAACCCCGGCAGTTGCACCGGCAAAAACGCCAGCTAAAACCCCGGCCAAAACACCGCCGGTAAAAAATAAAACAGCAACTAAACCACCGAAAAAAACAAAAACGGCCTAATACATAAAATAACAATCCTATCCCCTTTTGACTATTTGTTCAGAAGGGGATTTTTATTTTAGGAAAAATGCTTTCGAAAAAAGGAATTTGAATC
>JAYUTQ010000020.1:0-2098 GCA_043755055.1 Chitinophagaceae bacterium
TTATTTTACAATAACATTAAGCACACCATACTATTTACAAAAACCAACAACTACTATATGCAAAGAGAACTTTTTGGCTGGCACAGCCCGGCCCTTAATCAGGAAATGCCCATCGCCATTTATGGCCACTACGGTTTTGCATTGCTTCTGGTACCTACTGCCGCCGCCGATTATCTGGAGTACGAAAGGTTTCAGCTAATGGAATGCCTGCGGCCGTTTATTGAGGCAGGTAAGGTAAAAGTGTACAGCGTAAATAGCATCAACAACGAAAGCTGGATGAACAAACCGATGGAAGGCTCTCACAAAGCCATCAGGCAAAACCAGTTCAACCAATATATTTTTAATGAAGTCATTCCTTTTATAAGAACCAACTCCTCGGCCGATACACAGATTATAACCTGTGGTGCATCGTTTGGCGCCCTGCATAGCATGAACTTATTTTTAAAACGCCCTGACATTATTAATGGCGTTATAGCCATGAGCGGTGTGTATAATTTAATGGAATACACAGATGGCTATTACGACGAACAGGTTTTTTATAATAGCCCCGTGCAGTACATGCCCGGCCTTAGCGATCCATGGTATTTAGACAATATTCGCCGCAGCCGCCACATACATATACTTACCGGCAGCGGCCCTTACGAAGACCCGAATGGCAGCAAGGAGATGGCCTCCATTTTATACAATAAAAACATTTGGTACGAGCTGGATGTGTGGGGCGAAGAGTGGCGCCACGATTGGCCTACATGGAGAGCTATGTTGCCTCTATATCTGGAAACGAGATTTTAATAACAACCTACTCAATTAGTAATAATGAAGTATAAAACAAGGTATATGGCTGTTACATTAATGGCTGTATGCCTTGTATTATTTTGTACGGCACAGCCTGTGGTAGCGCCCCTAAAAATCAATAAGGCATTGCAGCAAAAAATAGAAGGCAAATCGGTTGCGAAGCAAAATGTACTGTTGGCGAATATTATTCAAAGTGGTATTAGGTATTTCAAAAACATCACAGGGAAGTCTATTGAAAAGAAACCTGTAAAAATGGATGACCGTGTAACAATGCAGCAGGAATTATTTTATACTGATTTGGACTGGCCCGGCAGCGATGATGCAATGATACGGGTAGATAAAACGCTATATAACAATCTGCCCAATTACGAAAAATACGAGCTGCGGTATATCTTTTACCCCGATAACCAGATAGACAGTGCAAAAAAAATGTATCGGGAATTATATGAATCTATCAATGGCTGTATCGTAATACTTACAGCCAATAAGGCCATATCTGTTGCCGAACCTTTTGTGCCTGTTTCTGCCGAAGGTGGAAACCGATACAGGGGAGTTATTAATTTTAACCAGTTTAAAAAAGAAGCCAGCGTTAATGTTACAATGGAATTTACAACAGAGCTAAACCTGTTTTACACAATCACCTTGTCGTTTTCGAAGGCAAGATTTAATAATAAAGATTAGGCAAATTGTGGTATAATATTGAATAACGGTAATTTAATAAATCCAGCTATTATCAAATCATCATGCAACACCCGCCATTTTTTTACCATATAGTAACCCCTGACCAATGGGGACTATTTGCTGATAATATTTACTACGAAGCAGAATCGCTGCACACAGAAGGCTTTATACATGCAAGCACTGCAAGCCAGGTGGCTGCTACGCTTAACCGCTACTATAAGGGGCAGCCAACAGTACTGCTGTTGCAGATAGAAGCCGCCAGGCTAAGTGCAGAATTGAAGTATGAATTGGCACCTTCGGTAAATGAATATTTTCCCCATATTTACGGGCAATTAAATAAAGATGCCATAGTAGCCATTACCGAAATACAGGCCGGTGAGGATGGCAGTTTTGAATTAGAATTATCGTAATGATGCCCATGCAATTTATAGAAGCTAGTTTGCCCGAACATTACGAATCGGCTATAGAACTTATAAAAGCCTACCTCGTTTTTTTAGGCGAAGATTTGAGTTTTCAAAACATAGATGAAGAGTATTTATTATTGCCAACCATGTATGGCCCGCCTAACGGCAGTATTGTTATTTGTAAAGCAGACGATGGAAAAAATGCAGGTATGGTAGCCATC
>JAYUTQ010000021.1:0-2097 GCA_043755055.1 Chitinophagaceae bacterium
GCAAACCTTTTCAGATATATGGAGCTCCAACTTTTCCCACTTCATTGCCTTTTAGCTTTACCCCGGTAAGTACACCCGGCGCTAAAAACCCACCACTCAAAGACAGGTTGTGCTACGGTTATGATCTTAGCAATATTGTCATTGACATTAACAAAAAAGAAAACCGGCAAATTAATCTGAGCTATATTTTAAATGCTTATAAAATTTATCCTAATAAAGACAGTTTCTTCCTGCGACCCAAAAAGGGCAACCCCGCCACTACGGATTACTTTTTTAATAAATTG
The DNA here is from genome assembly GCA_043755055.1 of Chitinophagaceae bacterium. Taxonomy (GTDB): domain Bacteria; phylum Bacteroidota; class Bacteroidia; order Chitinophagales; family Chitinophagaceae; genus JAZKFT01. Next base: position 285 of record JAYUTQ010000021.1, read on the forward strand.
GCTGGCAACGACCAACTAATGTGGCAAATAATGAATGGTGTATCTGAAACAGATATTAGGAAGAGCTGGGAACCTGCTATCAATATGTTTAAAAAAGTAAGGAAAAAATATTTACTGTATAAGGATTTTGAGTAGGCGAAATGTGTGGTAAAAACTAACATGCCTCATTTAAAAAAACCGAACCTATTTACTACAAGAAATTCCGTAGGAACGACGCATTTTGTAACAACGGGTTTTAACCCGTTGAAATAAATCACCCAATGCCCAATACCAACAACAACCAAACAAAAATAGTATTCATGGGTACGCCGGAATTTGCGGTGGCCAGCCTGGATTCCTTATTCACAGCGGGTTTCAACATAGTAGGCGTAATTACAGCACCCGACAAACCCGGCGGCCGTGGTATGCAATTGCAGCAGAGTGCGGTTAAGCAATATGCGGTTGCGAAAGGGCTGCACATTTTACAACCGGAGAAACTTAAAAACCCGGATTTTCTTGCCGAATTGAAGTCCTTGCGGGCCGATGTACAGGTAGTTGTAGCCTTTAGAATGTTACCCGAATTGGTTTGGAATATGCCGCCAATGGGCACTATTAATTTGCATGGCTCTCTGCTACCGCAATACCGTGGGGCTGCACCTATTAACTGGGCTGTAATAAATGGCGAACAACGAACCGGCGTTACCACTTTTAAACTGCAACATGAAATAGATACCGGCAATATTTTGTTACAAGAAAGTTTTGCCATAGGCGAGGATGAAAACGTAGGCCAGATACACGACCGTATGAAAGATATTGGTGCCAGCCTGATTGTAAAAACAATAGAAGGTTTAGTAGCCAATACCATAACCGAGCAGCCCCAACCGACCAACAATAATGGCCAATTAAAACACGCCCCAAAAATTTTTACAGAAACCTGTGCAATAGACTGGGCAAAAGATGGCAACAGTATTTATAACCTTATCCGTGGCCTAAGCCCCTACCCTGCGGCCTTTTGTTTTTTGGATGAAAAGAAATTAAAAGTATTTGCTGCCACTAAAGAAATAGGTGCCCATCAACATATTCCTGGCACTTATTTAACCGATGGCAAAACATTTTTAAAATACGCCTGTGCCGATGGTTTTATACTTATAACAGACTTACAACTGGAAGGTAAAAAACGGATGGAAATAGAAGATTTTTTAAGAGGTTATCATTTTGCATAACAATAAAAAAATGGAATCTTAGTTGACCACTCTGTAAACCGGATACCGCAAATGCCCGGCTTCGTAGTAAGTGGAATGTTTGTACACCCAATTAAGCTGAGCAGATGCATTGGCTGCAAACGCAGCATCAGCCTGCTTTTTTAGTTCCAGTTCCTTTTTAAGATTGGGATTTTTTTGTAATATTTCTGCAGCCACATCTTCCCATCTATAATCGCTATAGCCTTCTTTTTGTTGCAAAATGGCATCGAAAAAATTCCATGCAAAAAAGCTATCATCGCCGTTTGGCTCCAGCATTTCTATTAAATAACGTTTCGCCTTTTGGTTCATCGGTATTAGATAATCGCCTTTCAAAAATCGAACAGTTTGTTGCATAGTGCTAAGCTTTACTTCGGTATTCCGATGGTGCTTTTCATAAGGTCTTGGCGAAGCTTTATAATCGTCTATATGGTAAGCCACTACTTTAATTGTTGTATCACGGTCCAGCTTTTTCATGACTACATTATTAATTTTAAGTAAATCAATAACGGCATACCAACCCTGTGGAATAATGTAGGCATTTGGTGCTTCCGCAAATTGTTTGCCTGCAAACTGATTAAAGAATTTTACCTCTT
>JAYUTQ010000022.1:0-2097 GCA_043755055.1 Chitinophagaceae bacterium
TAGTCCTTCGGGTTTTTCGATAATGGCAGCATCGCATGGTGTAGTAATGTATTGTTCACCTCCTTTAATGCGTATTGTTACGCCGGTTCTTAATTGTTCAAGGCTTTCTTGTGTTACTCTATGCCTTACCTGCACAAGGTAGGTTCTCTTATGCGGCACTTTACTTTCGAAAAGTAGTTTGGTTACCTTTTTATTGGTGGTTAAAATGAGCAGGCCTTCGGAATGATTATCCAGCCGGCCAATGGCATGTGTGCCTTCGGGAAAATTAAAATCAATGTCGCCAAGCAGGCCCACTTTATCGGGACTAACAAATTGCGACACCATTTTATATGGTTTATTAATGATGAAATATCGGTGGGCAGCGGGTGTCATTTTAGATGATTACCAAAGTTTTTGGTTAGGCTGCAAGATGCGATATTTTATGGTTTAGCTTAAGGAACGCTCAGTTTTATACATCGTTTTTGATTTTCAAAAAAACTTCGCATTACTTTCGTTTGCCTATGACTATCCATCTACATCAACTCAGTTTTTTTTGCTATCATGGCTTGTATCAGCAGGAAAAAAAAATTGGCGGAAACTTTATTGTAAACCTCGATATTGATGTAAAAGATTCACCAACTATTGTTACTTCTATCTCAGAAACGGTTAATTATGTAACTATTTACGAAAAGGTAAAGGCCAGAATGATGCAGCCCGAACCGTTGCTTGAAACCCTTGCTATGGAAATTGCAGATATGATTCTATCAACATCTGCACTCGTAGAAAAGGTGGCTGTAAATATTAATAAACAGGCACCCCCGATAGCTAATTTTCAGGGAAATGTAGGCGTATCTTTTATAAAGCATCGAGGCTAATGGAATCTTAAATGCCTTATTCTGTTTTACCTATTTAAAGAAAATAAACCATTGAAACCGAAGACGGTTTTAAAATCTACATTTGCCCAAAATATTACCATGGCCTGGAAAAAAAATATACTTGAAACAATCGGCAATACGCCGATGATACAATTGAATAAAATAACAAAGGATTTCCCCTGTACCGTGCTGGCAAAAGTGGATTATTTTAACCCCGGCAACAGCATTAAAGATCGCATGGCATTAAAGATGTTGCAAGTAGCAGAGGCAGAGGGTAAAATAAAACCCGGCGGTACCATTATAGAAGGCACAAGTGGTAACACCGGCATGGGCCTTGCGTTAGCCGCTTGTGTAAAAGGCTATAAGTGCATTTTTGTTACCACCGAAAAACAGAGCAAAGAAAAAGCTGATATACTTAAAGCAGTAGGCGCAGAGGTAATCGTTTGCCCTACCAATGTGCTACCCGAAGACCCGATGAGTTATTACAGTGTGGCAAAGCGACTGGCTAAAGAAGTGCCCAACAGCTACCACATGAACCAATACGATAATCTGGCAAACCGCCTTGCCCACTACGAAAGTACTGGCCCCGAAATATGGGAACAGACCGAAGGAAAGATTACACACTTTGTATGTACAGCAGGTACAGGCGGCACCATTACCGGTACCGCTCAATACCTTAAAGAAAAAAATCCCAACATACAGATTTGGGCCATAGATGTGTATGGCTCCTTGCTTACCAAGTATTACCGTACCGGCGAAATAGACATGGGCGAAGTGCATCCATACATCAGCGAAGGCTTTGGCGAAGATTTTGTGCCCAAGAATTACGACATGAGCTTAATCGATTATTTTGAACAGGTAACTGATAAAGATGGTGCTGTAATGGCCCGCCGCATAGCAAAAGAAGAAGGCCTTTTTTGCGGCTACAGTGCAGGCAGTTGCCTGCAAGGCTTAATACAGTTAAAAGATAAACTTAAAAAGGATGATTTGGTGGTATGTGTATTTCACGACCATGGCAGCCGGTATGTGGGTAAAATATACAACGACCAATGGATGATGGAACGGGGATTTTTAGAAGTAAAAACCTTTAGAGATATTGTAAGCGGCCGTGCCAAACAAAAGCTGGTAAGTACAGAACCTACACACACCGTAGGCGAAGCTGTAGCCTTAATGGACAAGTATGATATTGAAAATATTCCGGTTATGATTGGTTTGGAAAATAAGGGGGCTTACAATATCTCTA
>JAYUTQ010000023.1:0-4599 GCA_043755055.1 Chitinophagaceae bacterium
GCTGAGGTAAAGGCGCTGGGTGATTCTATTGGCTATTTTATGGATACCCTGCTTAATAATACAGGTTTTAGCGGCGGCATTTTAGTAGCTAAAAACGGCACAGTACTATACGAACATTATCAGGGATTTAGCGATGAAGCCCAAAGTACCCCTATCAGCGATTCCACGCCATTTCATGTAGCATCTACTTCTAAAACCTTTACCAGCACTGCTATATTACAATTATTACAACAGGGTAAAATAAGCCTTGCCGATAGTCTGGAACAAATTTTCCCCGGCTTTCCCTACAAAGGAATCACCATAAAACATTTGCTGAGCCACACTAGCGGTTTGCAGAATTATGCTTACTTCTTCCCCAAGTTTGGCTGGGATAAAAAACGAATTGCTACCAATACCGATGTGCTTGATTTTATGATTAGCAAAAAGCCACCCCTTACGCACCCTGTAGGTAGCAAATTTGAATATTGCAACACCAATTTTGTACTCCTGGCATTGATCGTTGAGAAATTTTCGGGTCTGGCCTATCCTGATTATGTAAAAGAAAAAATCCTGGTGCCTGCCGGAATGAATAACACATTCGTATTTGGCATTAATGATACCGCCCGGTATTTGCCTTCTTTTAAAGCCAATAAAACCCTTTATAGATTTGATTACCTGGATGCTATTTATGGAGATAAAAACGTATACACCACCTGCCGGGATTTGATGCTGTATGACAGTGCCATCCGCAACCATGTATTTTTAGATAGTGCTACTTACGAAATGGCCTGGCAACCGCAGCAGGCAGATAAACATTACAGGGATAGCAGTGAATTTTACGGAATGGGCTGGCGGCTAAAAATATGGCCTGGCGGCAATAAAATTATTTACCATAACGGTTGGTGGCATGGTAACAATGCTATTTTTCAGCGGCTGTACCAGGATACGGCGGTGATGATTATTACCGGAAATGTATTTAACCGCCGCATTTATCATGCTCCGCATATTGCCAATGTTTTTAAACCCTACTACGAGGATATTAATTACCAACGGGAAGTAAATGAAGCCGATTCTACAGGTACCCGAAAAACCAAACTACCAGTAAAAAAAGTGAAGCCGGCGGTAAAAACGAAGAAAAGAAAATAGGTCTTATGCCTTGCCGTTACCCAATTTGAAGATATCTATCTTCATTGCATGAAGATTTACAATGCACAGCAAATAAAAGATTGGGACCATTTTACGATAGAAAACGAACCTATTGCTTCCATCGATTTAATGGAACGTGCTGCAAAAGCCGTGGTAAGCGAATTGCTGCAACTAAAATATCAGGATAAACCATTTTATATTTTCTGTGGAAATGGCAATAATGGTGGCGACGGGTTGGCCATAGCAAGTCTGCTACATGGTACAGGTCGGCAGGTAAAACTATTTGTACTTCAGGCCAATCATTATTCTGCAGATTACAGTACCAACTTACGAAGAGCTACATCGCTTAATCTTTCAATAAAAGAAATAGATGGGGCCGAAGAGTTTCCCATTATCCCTGCAGATGCCATAGTATTGGATGCCTTATTTGGCTCCGGCCTAAACAGGCCACTGGATGGGCTTACGGCTATGCTGGTGCAACATATTAATCAGCACAACACCACCATTTCCATAGATATACCCAGTGGCCTATTTGCTAATAAAAGTTCTTTAGGTAATGCCATAGTAAAAGCTACAACTACCCTTAGTTTCCAGGTACCAAAACTTGCTTTTTTAATGGCTGAAAATGCGGTTTATACCGGCAATTGGAAAATTTTGGATATTGGTTTACACCATCAATACAGCCGGCAAACAGGATCTGAATATGTGCTGTTGGAAATGCCATTTATTAAAAACATTATTAAGCCAAGGCCAAAATTTTCGCATAAGTATCATTATGGGCATGCACTGCTGTATGCAGGCAGCCCGGGCATGTATGGTGCTGGAATTTTGTGTGCAAAGGCCTGCCTTAAAAGTGGCGTGGGTCTTGCTTCTATTGTAGTGGAAGAAAAATATTTATCCATGTATCAAACAGCATTGCCGGAGGCCATGTGCATTACAGATTGGAATAATGATGATGTGTTTATTAAAAAAAATGCCATTGGTATTGGGCCCGGCTGGGCCAATAACGAAGCATATTTATATACTACTAAAAAGGTTTTATCCTACAGCAGTTTACCCTTAATTATTGATGCATCAGCTTTGCAATTGTTAGCAGATGAAAACATACAAAAAAGGCTACTTCAAGACACCATTATTACACCACATTTGGGCGAATTTGAAAAATGTTTTGGCAAAAGCAATAACGATTTTAAACGGCTGCAACTGGCAATACAAATGGCGAAAGAGCTACATATCTATATAGTGCTTAAAGGCCCCTATACCACAATAGCTACCCCTGAAGGCAAGGTATATTTTAATAATACCGGCAATGCCGGCATGGCCAAAGGTGGCAGCGGCGATGTGCTTACAGGATTGCTAACGGGCCTGCTGGCACAGGGTTACAGCCCGTTGCACACCTGCTTACTTGGCGTGTACCTGCATGGCCTTGCAGGCGATTTAGCTGCCGAAGCACATACACAATATGCCATGACGGCGTTGGATATAATTGATAATGTTGGAGCGGCGTGGAAGCTGCTGATAGCTTGACCACAAGAGAACTATTATCGAACTTCTTATCTCTAAATAACCAAAGCCTACTCAGTCTCCACCGGCTTGTCCATCACCTTAACCAGTTCACTTAGCTCAATGGTAATGGGTATTACTCCTACCTGCACAATGGCCTTTTTACCACGTATTTCTTTTACAATACCTACCTGCCGGTTCTTCTGCATTTTAACCTTGTCGCCTTCCTGTATATCGCCGTTTAGTTCTATGTATTTGGTATCCATTTTTTTCTGCTGCTTATCGGCCACTTGCTTTTCTTTTTGTTTAAAAAGAACGGCATGTATCATTTTCACCACCTCCTCTTTGTTCTCCGTTTTCCGCCATTCCATTACAAGGGCTTTTAATTTGCGGTCCATGTCTTTCAGGTAATCGAGTTGTTCTTCTTTCAGTCGGTTCTGTTCTTTTAATACTTCTACCTGCTGTCGGTGGCGTTCACGGTCCATCACCTGTGTCATCTCCATTTTCAGGCGTTCGTTTTCCTTCATCAGCTTGGTAAGTTCTGTCTCTTTTACTTCCAGCTTTTGCAGGTCCTGCTCGGTTCGGTTCAGGAGTTTGTCCAGTTTAAAATGGTCTTCATCTATAATACCACGGGCTCTGTTTATAAGGTGTTTGGGTAAGCCAATTCTTTCTGCAATGGAAAAAGTATAACTGCTTCCGGGCTTGCCCACAATCAGTTTATACAATGGGGCCAGCTTTTGTTCGTCAAATTGCATAGCGCCATTGATAATACCCGGCACTCTGTTGGCCATCACTTTCAGGTTAAGGTAATGGGTGGTTACAATGCCAAACGAATGCTTTTTGGCCAGTTCTTCCATAATCACTTCGGCAAAAGCACCACCAAGATTTGGGTCGCTGCCGCTACCCAGTTCATCTATAAAAAACAGCGTTTTGCCATTGGCTGTTTCTATAAAATGTTTCATGTGTTGCAGGTGGCTGCTGTAGGTACTCAGCTCAAATTCTATACTTTGCGTATCGCCAATATGAATAAACAATTGCCTGAAAACCCCAATCACACTATTGGGATGAACCGGCACCAAAAGGCCACTTTGCAGCATTACCTGTATCAGGCCAATGGTTTTCATGGTTACCGTTTTACCACCGGCATTAGGGCCGCTGATAACGAGTATGCGGTTCTTTTCATCTAAAGTAAGGTTTACGGGTATGGTCGGTTTTTTACTCTGCTGATTGTACAGATACAACAATGGATGATACGCCTGTTCCAACTCTATATGTGCCTTGTTTACCACCGTCGGGTAATTGGCATTCATCTGCACAGCTAGTTTTGCCTTAGCACGTATAAAATCAAATTCGCCTATAACACCAATATAGCTTTTCAGCAATGGTGCATAAGGATTTAGTTGTGCCGTAAGGTTGCGGAGAATGCGATAGAGTTCTTTGCGTTCTTCATTTTCGAGACTAAAAATTTCGTTGTTCAGTCCGGTGGTTTCCTCCGGCTCAATAAAGGCGGTTTGGCGGCTGTCGCTTTCGCCGTGGAGCACGCCGTTGAGCATTCTTTTATTTTCGGCAAAAACGGCTAACACCCGCCGGCCATTCATAAAACTTTCTTCAATGTCCGATAGGTAACCTTGCTTGTTCATTTTCTGCACAATCTTGTCAAACATGCGGCGAAGCTCACTACGTTTGCGGTACAGGCTCATCCTTATTTTCTGCAAATCGGCACTGGCATTGTCTTTTACCTGTCCCGGTTCGTCTATTACACCGTTTATTAAATCAATAATGGCCTTCTCATAATAATTTTCTTCCACCACTTTTGTAAGGGCAGGGTAGGTTTCTCTCCTATCCCTGTCGAACCACCGAAAGATGCTTTGCACCGCATCGCAAAGTTTTCTAATCATTACAAAATCTTCGGTGGCCAGCACGGCTCCGGGTATGCCCAACAATTTAATTTCTTTTTCCAGCGGCTGCGAA
>JAYUTQ010000024.1:0-4599 GCA_043755055.1 Chitinophagaceae bacterium
TGTTTGCAAGTGAAAATACATCAGGCATAACCAATCCCCCGTCAGTAGAACGTGATGAATCATTTGTACGGCGCCATATATACTGTGTTCCAGCATTCACATCTATTGAAAAGTCGTTGATATTGGTAACATAAGCAAGATTGGCTTCGGCAGTTTGCTCCAGAAAACGTGATTCACTATTACCATATCCGTCTAAAACACCCGATTGGGTTGCTCCGTTTTTTAAGGCGGTTGGTATTTTAAATTCACCCTCTACAGGACGGTAATTCATTCTATAGGTAGCAGAGGCTGTAAAACCCTTTAGAATTTTATAACTCAAACTTGCATCACCCAAAATACGCTGCCTGGTAGATTGGCTATAAAAATCGTTTAAGTAAGTGTATGGATTGTACCAATAGTTTCCTTTGTAAAAGTTAGCACTTGGTGCATTGGTATTGCTTGGATTAGCATGGTTCCAGCTAATGTAAGTTCCACCATTCGGTCCTGCTTTTACACCCTTTAGTTCTTTTTGTATACCCATGTCAATGTTTCTATGGAACCATTGGTTAAAAGAACCGGAAGTAAAGTTTGAGTATCCGTCGTTAAAATCGCCTTGTAAATCCTCAGTGGTATAGTTTGCATTTACGTTTACAGTTAAATTCTTTATTACTTCATAATTAAAATTACCTGATAAGAAATGCTTATTCTGTTTTGAGTTTGGTATAATACCATTGCGGTTTAAATTGGTATAACTAAACCTAACTGCTCCTTTTTCGAACCCACGGCTAACGGTAAGGTTGTTATTAATACTTACGCTTTTGTCGTAAAATTCCCTGATGTTATTTTTTTGTGGGTTAGCGTTGGCAGTAGTATAAGAATATTTATGGCCACCATACCAGCTGTACCAGGGCACGTACTCAGAACCGTCCATTTTAGGACCCCAGCTAGCATCATCAGTATAGTCATGGAATTTTTTACCGTCCAAAGCTTTCCACTCAGCAGGATGGATGGCTGGATTAAATTTGAATGTGGTATAGTTAGATGAACCGCCACCCATGTACTCATTTTGGTATTCAGGCAAAATATTTACCATATCTACGGTAGTAGTGTGGTTAAAGTCTATTGCCCATTTTTTAGACTTTAATGGTTTGCGGCTTGTAATCATAATTACGCCACCTTCTGCCAAAGAACCATATAAACTAGTAGCTGCATTTCCTTTAAGTACACTAATATTGGCTACGTTATCCATGTTGATGTCTGCCGGATTGGTAACAATGGTACCATCTACTACATAAATGGCGTTTGCAGCATTAAGACTACCAACACCACGAATACGAACGGCTCCTGTAGAACCCAACTTGCTTCCTGCCTGCCCGGCTACAGTAAGACCAGATACTTTACCTGCAAGTCCGTTTGTAAAATCGGCATCACGGGTTTGTGTAAGTCTTTCGGCAGTTACATTTTGCGTAGCATAAGTAATGGCTTTTACAGATTTTTTTATACCCAATGCGGTTACTACCACACTGCTAAGTTCATTATTCGATTTTGTAAGGATTACGGCATAAACACTTTTGCCGGCAACTACGGCAATCTCCCTGTCGGCAGATCCGGCAGCACTTATTACGAGTATAGTGCCCTCTTTAACTTCTATTCTAAAATTACCATTGGCATCAGCAGCTACTCCCGTTTTTCCATTCTTCACTTTTACTGAGGCAAAAGAAACCGGATCGCCTTTCTCGTCGGTTACCTGACCTGTTACAACACGGTTTTGTGCAAATGCCAGTGTTGTACAAAGCACCAACATCATCACCAGAGATGAAATTTTTCTCATGTTCGTTAGTTTGATTTTTAAGACGTGTAAATATAGAGGATTCTCAATAAAAAGTTAAAAAGCACCACCCTGAAAGTGAAATAATTGACAATATTTCCATTGCATGTACGGGAATTTGTGTGTTGTTTGGGTTAGTTTTTTAACGATTTGGTTCAAATGATGCTGTTAACATCTTATTTGCATATTTGACAAATATGTTTTTTGTGTTGCTGCTTAAGGATAAGAATTTGTTATTAGAAAATAGCTACACCTCTACTAAAAACGATACATAGCCTGCAGTTTCAATTCGGTTCTGCGGTTGCCAGTAATTTCATCATTACCACTACCCACAGTGGTTTTACCGGGGCTTAAAGTTTGTGCCAGGCGTAGCCATGTGGTGAGTTTTCTGCTCACATCGTAATTAATATTGAGGTAATACCGGTAACCTTTATCGTAAAATGCGGGTATGGAAAAGCTGTAGGCCACGTCATTTTCGTAGGCATACATGCGGCTATCGTAGCTATCGGTTTCAAAATATTGCAGCCTGATGCCCAAAGAAAGCGGCGCCATCATAGGCTTGTATTGCACATCTGTAAAAATGAGAAACCCGTTTTCAGGATTTTCGCTTTGCTTATCAAACCACAATAATTCGGCCCGGCTTTTTACAGTAAATGCCGGTGAAATTTTATATGAAAGATGGGTACGCCAGTTTTGCCTTGGCCGGTTGTTAGTAATGTGTACCGGCAAATTGGTTTCCGAAAGATTGATGGCCTTACTCTGATTGGTGTAACGGGTGTATACTTCCACTTGTTTATTGGGCTTCCAGATAAACTGTACCAGATAATCAGCGCCTTTACCCGGCCTGTCTACCCTAAACCGCAGCCATGGAAACGAAAATACATCGGCATACATATCTATTTTAAAACCAATAGCCGGCCTAATAGCAAGGCCCATGTAAAATCCGTTTTCGTTAATGGGCGTTGTGCTTTCGGTAAATGCATTGCTATACAAACTACCATAAGCCCTGCTGATGTTGCGGTACAGCAGCGAAAAATCTGCTTTTGAATCCAGGCTTGTCATCAGGCCATGTACCATGGCCATATCGCCTTGTGCATCTGTGGCAACTTCGCCAAAAAAATGGGTATTACGTAAGGTGTAGCTGTAATCCAAACTGGCGTTAGTAATTTTTTCGCCGCCTATGGCAAACGTATTGTATGGTTCGGGGCCTTTTTGCAAAGGCTTACCCAGCTTATACTGCACGGCATTTAACCCAATATGCAATCTGTTGGTTTGGTAGCTTAGGTTACCACCAATGGTAAGTTGTTTTATCTGGTCTTTATCGTCTATCTCCGATTGGGTACGGTGGTAGCCGCTTGTTTGCAGGCTACTTACGTAATCTTCAAAATTGGCAGAATCTACCACGGCATTGGCCGATAAATTTTTGTAAGAAGCAAAAGCTGTAGCCTGCCAGTTGCCCTTTTTAAGGGTAATGCCTGCACCCCGGTGAAAATTAAATTCGCCGGCAGAATTGTATGGCCGCAGAATATCCGCCTGCCGCTTAATGCCCATGGCATCGGCACTTTTTCTAAACCCCATCGATTGCCAGCTGATTAAACCCTGCCCCATATTTACAGTAAAGTCGCCAAGGGCCAGGTGTTTAATAACGCCCATATTTCTTGCAAATAAATGAAGGGAATAAAAATCGAAACCCGACTTCTGATTGCCTTTAAACAATTCTTCTCCGGCATCTTTATCGGCTACCAGGCCGTATTGTAAGAGGTTTTTATATTGATACCGGTAGCGTAAAAAAATCCTTTGGCGGCTGCCCTTGTACCGGGGGCCGGTGCTGTCTTCGGCCACAAAGCCACGGCTTCTTTCCAATATTTGCGTGGCCCTTGCCAGCAGGCTGCTTTCGCCATTGCTAAACCGTTTTCCGAACTCTTCGGTAACCGTTACTGCATTACTTACGTTAATAAATGGCCGTATTTTTTGGATGGCTTCCAAATCCCAGCCCGGCACGGCCTGCAGTTCGTAGAGGTCGATTAGTTTGCCTAATAATTGGCGGTACAGTAACAGGTTTTGTATTTGTAAAGGTTTTAAAAAAAAGAAAGTTTTGAGATCAGATTCTGTGGCTACATTCAAATTCAGTGGCCGTTTTTTTAAGTCGGTCAATTGTTGCAAATAACTATCATCTTCCGATTCGCCTTCTTCGGCTTCGGCCAGATTTTCCAGTTGCTGTTCCGCAGTGCTGCTAAGCAGATTTGTGGTGTCTATCTGCGCCTTGGCATTGCCGAAGCACAGCGTATAAAATAATATAGTAAGGAGTGATTTCAAATTTTTAGATGAATTGATAGGAACACTGATGACACGGATTGGTGCGGATTGGTGTGGATTAAGGCGGATTTCTTTACAATTAAAACTCGTTTTATGAAATATGTTATATGAAAAAAGCGGACTGACTGCGTCATTATCCTCCGCTATCGGAGGTGGCAGGTTCTTGCCTGACGGAGGTGGAAAAACTACAACCCTGTACCATCACCTTCCCCACCCTTCTCCTCTTTCTTTCCAAAATCGAACAACAACAAAACTCCCGGACTAACACCCAATTGCGGATGGTAGCTTGCAGCAAAATCTATTCTGAAGTTGGAAAGGCTTAAACCAATGCCAGCATACAAATTATTGGTGGCACTGCTTACACCGGCCCGGGCAAAAAACTGGTTTACAAAACGGTATTGCATACCAACATTAATGCTGGCTGGCAGGTTTTCTTCTTTTACCAATTCGCCACTGATAAAGAGCTTGTTACTTAC
>JAYUTQ010000025.1:0-2095 GCA_043755055.1 Chitinophagaceae bacterium
ATTGCCTTACATCTTCCAAATATTTCGAAATGTCTTTATCCATAAACTTTTACCATATGCCTGTTTACATTTTCAAGAAAATACTTGTTTTTGATTTTCTCTTTTGCCACTAAATCCACTTTCCGTCCCAAAATTTTTTCAAGACTAAATAAAAAATCGAAATAGTCGAATGGGGAAAGTGGTAATCCTTCTTCGTCTTTTTTGTAGGTGAAAATAAAATCAACATCACTTGTTGGCATAAATCCTGTATCAGTAAGAGCAGAGCCAAACAAATACAATGTTTCTACTTGTTGCTCTTTGCACAAAAGCTGAATGTTTGTTTTATTATTTTCTATCAATGCATTCATCATCTTACATTTTTATTTTACCCAACAATGTTCCCTGCGTACAACTTTCAATTTCCACATATACATAATCACCCGCCTCCAAATCGTAGTTATCTTTTGCAAACACCACCACTTTGCTTTGTCCGGTGCGGCCCATCCAATCCGTGGCGCTTTTTTTGCTGTTGCCCTCTATTAATACTTTAAATGTTTTGCCTACATCTGCTTTAAAACTTGCCAGGCTTATTCTGTTTTGTAATTGTACTATTTCTTCCAGCCTGCGTTTTTTTACATCAAGTGGCACATCGTCTTCATAACGGCGTTCGGCAAGGGTTCCGGGCCTTTCGCTGTAAAAATACATATAGCTGTAATGGTATTTGCAGTATTCCATCAGGCTCAGCGTTTGTTGATGGTCTTCTTCGGTTTCGGTGCAAAAGCCGCTAATCATATCGCTGCTGATGCCACAATCGGGGATTATTTCCCGTATGCGATCTACTTTAGCCATGTACCATTCCCGACTATAAGTACGATTCATCAGTTGTAAAATGCGACTGCTGCCACTTTGCACCGGCAGGTGTATATAGTTGCAAATGTTTTCGTATTTAGCCATGGTGTGCAGCACATCATCGGTAATATCTTTTGGGTGCGATGTGCTGAAACGGACCCTGAGTAATGGAGAAATTAATGCAACACGTTCAAGTAGGTTGGCGAAAGTGATAATTGTTTCGGTTATTGGTTCGCCGTCAACCGTCGACCGTTGACCGTTGATGGTTGACACATAATAATAACTATCTACATTTTGCCCAAGCAGGGTTACTTCTTTAAAACCACGGTTAAATAAATCCTCACATTCAGCCACAATACTGTCGGCATCCCGGCTTCTTTCACGGCCACGGGTAAAAGGAACTACGCAAAAACTACACATATTATTACAGCCACGCATGATGCTTACAAAAGCCATAATACCGTTGCTGTTCAATCGTATGGGGGAAATATCACCATAGGTTTCATCCCGGCTTAAAATTACGTTAACGCCCTTTTGGCCACCTTCGGCTTCTTCTATAAGGCCGGGTAAGGAGCGGTAGGCATCCGGACCTACCACCATATCTACCAGCTTTTCTTCATCCAGAAATTTAGATTTCAGCCGTTCGGCCATGCAGCCTAAAACGCCTACCAATGTGCCGGGCCGGGCTTGTTTCAGTTTCCGAAATTCGGTTAATCTTTTGCGAACTGTTAGTTCTGCCTTTTCTCTTATGGAGCAAGTATTAATAAGAATAAGGTCTGCGTCTTCCGCATTTCTGGTAGCGCCAAAGCCATTGTCGTTTAGAATGGAAGCTACAATTTCGCTATCTGCAAAATTCATGGCGCAGCCATAGCTTTCTATATAAAAATGCTTTTTGTACAGAGCCGGAGCAACAGAAAATGGAGCAAATGCCTCTCCTTGCCTTGCCTCGTTGTGTACTTTAGTAGCTGCTACATCCAACATGGTAATAATAATTTGAGACCGGTTTTTTTACCGAATGGGCAAAGATAACAGTTGAGGGTTTATGGTGACGTAATGGCAGGAAGATTGGTAAAGGCGGAAATACAATTGGGGATTGGGAATTGGTGATTGGTTACACATGCTTTGGCTTTCGTTCATCCGATATGTTTACAAATTTATTTTTTAGAATCAGGTATTTTGTACGCAACGCATCTAGTAGGGTGGCCTCGAAAGAAAAGCGTAAAGAAAATTATGCTCGAAGCCGTTAAGAAGCCGGCGCTGTTTGAGC
>JAYUTQ010000026.1:0-4599 GCA_043755055.1 Chitinophagaceae bacterium
CGGTATTGGTTGCCAATAAAACAAAAGCCATAGCCCAGTTCCATCATCAGCCGTTTTACCTTTTCTACCATCGTGGCTTCAAGCTGCCGTTCGGTTACAGGTTTGTTGATGTCTAAAAAGTCGAGGCTATATACACTTTTAATACTTTCCCGGGCCTGTTCTAAAAAGTGTTGAGGCAGGGCTACCTCAAAATTATGTTGCGATTTATTGGCTATAAAATTGCCATAAGCATCGGCTTGTATCTGGTGCAGTAATACGGAGCGGCTATAGCGGTTTTTAATGGTGGTTTGCAGGTAAAAGAGCCTTGCATTGTGATCTTTTACTTTTTGGATGATGAGAATGTTATGCTGCCATGGTATTTGTGAAACAAGCTGTTTCACTTTTCCCAAATCTGAATCAAGCTGATTCAGATTTGTATTTTTCACTTTATTTTCTAAATCTGAATCAGCTTGATTCAGATTTGAATATTCGCTTACCACCTGCCTCATTAGCCATAAATTTCGAGGACTCCAACTTATACCCTCACCAATTTGATGGGTTAAATCTTTGCTCAACTGCTCTACTATAGATTTTCCCCAGCCATATTCTTGTTGCTTTTTAATGATGAGTTCGCCAATGTTCCAATACAAATTATTAGAAATGGCTTGCACTGCCTGTATAGCTTGTACCCGATGGTGCTGTACAAGGGTTATAACTTCATTAACAAAGTTTTGATAGGCTTCCGGACTCTTTTTGTTACTATCATTCATATCAGTTCCAAAATTGAATTTAAAATATCCGCACTTTCTTCATCGAGGGCTTTCATTTCTTCTAAAATTTCCTGCGGTTGGCGTAAGGCGGTGGCTTCTTTTTTATTGGGGTTTTTGGCACTTAGGTCAAAGGTGCTTTGGTCAATCTTTTTTACATCAACTACCCAACTGTTTTCGGTTTCTAATTTTTGGGCATCGGCAGGTTGGGTATCCGTAAATTGGGCATCCGCAAATAGGGCACCCGCAAATAGGGCACCCGCAAGGGATGCCCCTACGACAAATTCCTCTAAATCCTTTTCGTTCAGGGCATTGGTTTTACCCAGGTTTCTATCCAGATTCAATTGGTAAAACCATATCTTTTTTGTGGGGCTTCCTTTTTCAAAAAACAACACTACGGTTTTTACACCGGCACCGGTAAATGTGCCGCCGGGCAGGTCAAGCACGGTATGCAGGTTGCAACTTTCCAATAGCAACTTTCGCAAACTAATACTAGCATTATCGGTATTGCTTAAAAAAGTGTTTTTAATTACCACACCTGCCTTGCCGCCGGCCTTTAGTATTTTAATAAAATGCTGCAAAAACAGGCTGGCCGTTTCACCCGTTTTTATGGGGAAGTTTTGCTGCACTTCGGCTCTTTCTTTTCCACCAAATGGCGGGTTGGCCAATACGATGTCGTAACGGTCTTTTTCCTGTATGTCGGCCAGGTTTTCGGCAAGGGTATTGGCATGTACTATGTTGGGTGCTTCCACGCCGTGCAGTATCATGTTCATAATGCCAATGATGTAGGCCAGCGATTTTTTTTCTTTGCCGTAGAAGGTGCGTTTTTGTAATGTTTCGTAATCTTTTGTAGAAAGATTTGGGCGGGGGCTAGCCCCGCCCGTACGGAGGTATTCAAAGGCTTCGCACAGGAAACCTGCACTGCCTACGGCACCGTCATAAATGGTTTGCCCTATTTCTGGTGCCACCACTTTTATAATGGTTTTAATCAGTGGCCTTGGGGTGTAATATTCGCCACCGTTGCGGCCGGCGTTGCCCATGTTCTTAATCTTGTCCTCGTACAGGTGGCTCATTTCATGCTTTTCGGCATGGGTTCTAAAACGCAGTTCGTCTATGCGGTTAATTACTTCCCGCAGGTTATAGCCACTCTGTATGCGGTTTTTTAGTTCGCTAAAAATCTCCCCTATTTTGTATTCAATGGTGTCTGCACTTTCGGCATCGGCTTTAAATTTTTTGAGGTAGGGGAATAGCTCCGTGTTTACAAAGTCGGCCAGGTCATCACCCGTTAAGGCTTTGTGGTGGTCTGGTTTGCCGTCTTTGTCTTTAGGTGCTGCCCAAATTGTCCACTGAAATTGAGGTGCAATAATGTTGGTGTAGGTTTTGCCGGAAAGTTCGGCTGCGGTGGCTTTGTCTTTTTCTAAATCGTCCAGATATTTCAGAAAGAGTACCCAACTTGTTTGTTCTACATAATCCAGTTCGCTGCCACAGCCTGCATCCTTGTGCAGTATGTCGTCTATATTCTTAAAAGTTTGTTCAAACATAGGGCTTCGATAATTTTTTTGGGAAGATAGGCCTCCTTAGACATATCGTCAATTATCGTTGCACCGGTTGCTTTTACTTAATCAGCAATACTTTTAAACCACCGCAGCATGTCGGGGTAAATTCTTCTTAGTATTTCCGATTGTAAACGGTCTTCGTTGGGTTCGTTATTTCTTTGTTGGCGAACCATGTTCCAATCTTCATTACTAAGGGCATCGCCATCGCCGGTGTAGGTGGCCCATGTTTCTCTCCAGGTAAAATTTTCAGTCCAGCTACGGTTGCCAATGTTTTGCCTGTTTTTGATGTCGTTAATCCGCATTTCTATGCGGCCATCGGCACTTACCACAGCTTCTGTAATGGTTAGTGTAGCAAATACAGTTTTATAAATAGGGCGGTTTAGTGTGTCTTTGCCGATTTGTATTTGCCTGCTCACATTGCGATTATTAGTGCTATACCTGATTGGGGTTGTGTTCCAATAAGTCCAGGCGGGTTCGGCTACCCAGTCGGGCTCATTATTACTGTTAAAATACCGGCCGGCAGCGTACACCCGATAACGGCCGTTGGTGTTCCATTGCCCACCCATATCGGTTACCAGTTGATCTGCAAAGCGATAGCCTGATTGGTTGCCCATATTAAACCGATTGTTGAAATAGATACCATCTGTACGAATAGGTTCAACCAAAATATCTACTGTACCGGCTTCTCTTGCCTGTGGTATCAGTTGGCTGATGTCTTTGTAATTATTACCGGCCAGGTTTTTTACTTTATTTAAATAAGTGGTGGCTTCTCTTGCACTGCTCCACTCGTTATTGTTTAAATAATCAATAGCCATGTTGTAGTAACCATCTGCTGCCTGTAGCCTGGCATTTTCCATAACGGTTATATAGCTTTTTGGATTGAGCAATATAAATAACTCATCGTTTTTAGCGGTGGTGCTATTAAGGTCGTTTAGCTTTTTGTAAATATTAGCAGCAGCTTCCCAGCTTTGTGGCGTATTTCGGTTCATTAAGGCTTCTGCTTCTCCCAGGTATTGGTTGTGCAGCAGGTTGTAGCTGTATACCAGTTTATTAAGTAATGCTGTATCGGCCGGTTTACGGTTGTACTTTTTTACCAGATTCTCTACACTATTGGTTGTGGGATTGGCATCGTATTTTTTAGACGATGCACAGCTAAAAAATAAAAAAGCAACGGCGGTAATGGTGAAAATAGTTTTCATGGTTAGCTCCTTTTTTTTGTAAGACTTAATAAGAGCTGAGAAGGTTAGTTATTGGGGTGTTAAAGGATGTCTTCTCTACAGGGTAACAATTCATTGCTACAGGTCATTTCAAACTAAAAACTCTAATGATCTCCACTTCCTGTTTCAATCCAGTACCCTACGCCAGCAGCCCCAAAAGAATGAAATAATATCATCAACTCTCCTATTAAAGGCGCCAATATGCAAATGAACCGTACGTAATTATAACTTCCATATCAGTTTGTATGAAACAAGCCATATAGCTGCATGCTTATACAATTTAGAACTCTGTTTATTATATCATTAAAATGTAGGTAAATCAAGCATTTGCTTACCAAAAATTTAGCCCTCACCTTTGCTACTTCACCAACAGTAGCTTTATGCTTCATGTATCCTCTTACCAAATTGCAGATAGTATTGATATTAAACGTTTTGGAGCAGATTTTACTGCACCGGTATATTATGCAGATTCAGAAGAGTTATTTTACGAAATAAGTTCTGAGAAATACCTGTATGTTTTTAAATACGGAATTGTATGTTTCTTAAACTATAACGAAACAGACACCACAGCATTTTTACAACTGATTGCAACTTATTGTGAAAAGTCTGTGGCCCAAAGGCATACCGAAGAGTTTGAAATAGATAATAAAGCCACCCGGTACAAGCTGGGTTTTAATCATATAGACCTGCCCGATGCCAATGCCGATACTTTTCGGATTATTATGCTCAACGTATCTCAATCAGTAGCACTGGATCATTACGGTGCACAAACTAAAAACCTGATAGTAGAAACCAGCTACCACACCCAAACGCTGGAACAAAAAGGCCGCCTGGCCATTGGCGGAAATGCCCTTAAACGGTACATTGGAAGAACATTGAATCTTAAAAACCATATTACCGAAAATCTGTACATTTTCGACAGTCCAGACCAAACTTGGGAAGATGAAACTTTAGCGAGGCTTGATACAGGCCTTAAAAAAACCTTTGATCTGCAGGCCCGCTATCGTACCATTCAGGAAGGGCTGGGTATTGTAAAAGAAAATCTCGAATTGTTTAAGGATATTCTCCAAAGCCGCAACA
>JAYUTQ010000027.1:0-2093 GCA_043755055.1 Chitinophagaceae bacterium
TTAACATAATGCAGGCAATCTGTATTTTATAACCGACTTGTAAAAATTGTCTTTTCATTTTTTATTCAACGGCACATTTTTAAAAACTCAATTTAGCAGCTACTTAAAGGCAACACTAATGGCATCTGCAAAGCAACTTTACAAAAGTAAACATGCAACCGCTGTTTTGAATTGGAATGACCTGTTAAAAAATATTGGCCGCTACAAGAACTTTTGAAACATAGAAAACCAACTACCATTTAAAACGAAAAAAAACTGGACAATTTTATTTCTCCATTAATTTACTATAGGTTTTTTTCTTTGTAATAAAAAAATGCCACACAATAGAACCAAAGAAAACACCTGCGCAGTTTTTTAGTCCACGCTTGCCCGGCCACTTTGGTTGTTGGTTATTATTACCACTTATAAATACCCATTGCCAATAGGCCAAAATGCCTTTACAAACTGCCCAGCCAATATTGGCTTTGCCACTAAATATGTATCGCAATGCGGCTACCATATCCAAACCCATACGCATTGGAATAAGCCAAAGCAACCTGCCGATTGGCATATTGCGGGTGTTCATCACCAGGTTATTCCGAAAGGTTAAAAATGTTTTTCGTGGATTTGTCCACTCCAGGCTTCCTCCACCCAAATGGTAAACAGTCGAAGCACTGCACACATAAATTTTGTAACCAAGGTTCTGAGCCCTCCAGCAAAGGTCTATTTCTTCGTTTTGCATGTAATAATATTCGTACATGCCACCGAGCTGTTTGTACACATTGGCCTTTGCAAACATACAGGCACCACTTGCCCAAAAAATGGAAGTGGTGTCATCGTATTGACCGTCGTCCTTTTCAAGGTCTTCCAGTACCCGGCCGCGGCAAAAGGGATAGCCCAATGCATCTATGGTTCCGCCGGCCGCACCGGCGTATTCAAATAATTCACGGTTTCTAAGCCAGCGTACTTTGGGTTGTGCAAAGGCTATAGAAGGGTCTTTTTCCATTAGCTCTATAACCGGTTCTATAAAGCCCGGCGTAACCTCCACATCGCTGTTAAGCAGCAGGTAATAATCGGCTGTAATGTGCTGCAGGCCCTGGTTATAGCCTGCGGCAAAACCAATATTGCCATCGTTTACCAACACTTTTATAGTTGGGTAATGGGCTTGTAAAAATGCCAGCGAATCGTCGGTTGACTGATTATCAATAACCCACACAGACTTGTTGGGATAAGTGGCAGCCATAACGGATGGCAAATACTGTTCTAAGTATTTTTTTCCGTTAAAATTTAAAATGGCAATAGCTATGTGAGGCAGGTTCAGCGACAATTTTATTGTTGGTTTTCTTTCAGACCTAAATTTCTTACAATGTATTTTCCTACCATATCAAACTCAATATTCACCTTGTCTCCGGCAGCAATCTGCCGAATATTGGTATGCTCGTAAGTGTATGGAATAATGGCTACAGAAAATGCATCCCGCCCTACATTAAAAATGGTAAGGCTAATGCCATTAAGGCAAATGGAACCTTTTTCTATTACCAATGCTGCAAACTGCTCCTGAAACTGAAACCGGTATTGCCAGCTTCCGCCTTGTTCATTTACCGACAGGCAAACGGCTGTTGTATCCACATGGCCCTGAACCAGATGGCCATCAAGCCGGCCATTCATGGGCTGGCATCTTTCTATATTTACAAGCCATCCGGCACTCCATTGGCCAAGGTTGGTTTTTTCAAGGGTTTCTAAAATGGCGGTAACACGGTGGGTATCTCCATTGGTTTCCTCCACAGTAAGGCAAACGCCGCTATGGCTTACACTTTGGTCGGTTTTAAAATCTGCCGATAAGCTGCTGCTGATCCAAAAAGTAGCGTTTGTGCCCTTTATTTCTACGGAAATTACTTTTCCTACGGTTTCTACTATGCCTGTAAACATGTAGCAAATGTAGTTTTCAGTTGGGTACAAAATAAGCAACCTGCTTAAATTCCTTTGCGATGTAGCACTTTTTGCTTATTTGCGAAAAATAAATAACCTCATCAAAAAAAAATAAAAAACTTTCCTCCTTAAACTTTGCATTGTAAAAGTAGACCCCTACTTTTGCCGCTCACAATTTAAAAATA
>JAYUTQ010000028.1:0-2092 GCA_043755055.1 Chitinophagaceae bacterium
GATGCTGAAATCTTTTTTATTGAAGATGTGTATTGACTCATTTATTACTACCTGCAGGTTAAAAGGTGTTATTAAAAAGACTTCTTTCAGAATCATCTCCTGCCAATAGCCACATGGCTTGCAAAACGAGCGGTTACGTGGCCTCACTTCTTTTAAAGTAATATGTTCTTTTTGCATAAAAAAGGCAAATTAAAGGGCACTCCGTGCACCTTTTACCCCATTTACTAATACTGTGGCCGGGCTTTTTAAAATCTTTTTTTCTTTCTTTTTAGCGGTGTTTACATTACTTTTTTACAAAAACAGGTTTAAAACGGTATTTATCAATTCCTTAATGCTGCTATTTATATTAATGTGTGGCCAACCAAATCATTTCGCTTCTTAAAAACAATCAATAATGGCCTGCTTGTTGAATTTACACAAGTTGTAAGACAATGCTATAAAACGTAATTAAAATTACTTAAGTGCTGTCTCGTTTGTTATCCATCACGTTTCAAAAAAAGGCTCATTAATATTACCTTCTTTTTTGAAATGATATAGTACAAGTGTTTCCACTAACACGAAAATCCAAAAACTTAATCCATCCTTTCTAAGATTACCACGAATAAGCTGCGGCGTATGCGTATGTATCTATTTGTATTTGTTGTTCCCTTAAAAAAAGTAGCAATAAATACCTGGCAATACTATGCCCAATCCGAAGCAATAAATATCAAATCATTTTTTAAAAATGCATCACTCATTTTAAAACATTTAATAATTTAATCATGAAATTCTCTACACACATCACAACAGCCACAGATGCTTCTAAGGCAGTAACCACTCATCTAACAAAGGGGTCAAGGAATAATAAGTTGGCCTACCTAGTGCCTGTAGGATTAATTCGAAAGAAAATAAGATTTCTGGTAATGGCAGCCATGCTTATTTTAACAGGAGCTACTACTGCCTATGCTGATTGTACCATTACAAGTATAAACGCCTCGCAATTTGCAACCCTTTACCCAACATGTACAGGAAGATTAGTAATACCAAATGGCGTTACATTAACCATTGATGGCGTATTTGTTCTCCCTGCTGGTATTGATTCCATTATTATAGAAGATGGCGGCCATATATTTTTTAATAATGGACCATCCAAAGTCATCGAACTGTCCGCCAATCAGAGCATTATCATTTACGACCGGGTTACCACTGGCAGCAATGCGGCACTTAATGGTGCCTGTAACAACAATGACGGGATACGCATTGGAGGCTTAACTTACGCAGCCTGTGTAGGTGGCGGCGGTAATACATGCCTCACTTTTGCAGAAGTAATAGCACAGGGAGGAACCATAAGGGCTAACCCTATAATATCGGTTGATAACAGTATTACCGGCAGAGGTAGTGTATGCTTCTACAAGTTTAGTTTTACTGTAAATCTTTCAGGTTACGTTTACAGGCCGCAGGATCAAAGCTATCCTACCTATATGTGGTCGCAGGTAAGTGGTCCCGGCTCCTCTACATTTAGCCCTGCGCAAGTGGTAAACAATACTGATTCTAATGTATTGGTAAGCGTTACTATGCCGGGTACCTATGTATTTAGAGTAACTATTACAAACCCGTTAAGCAGCAATTGTGCTAATCAATTTGTATCGGTTTTCAGTGAAATTACAGTTATAGTTAATCCCGGTAGTTCGGCAGTTAATCTAGATAGCAACACAGTTACACTTAATGCAGGCTTTAACCCAATTTATAATAATACCACACAATGCAGACTTATAACTACCATTAGGACAACCTTGACTGGTAACGAAATAAGTGGAATAGTTACTGCCAAAGTATGGGTAGATGGTATGCAGCAGAGCCATAATGGGCAGCCTTATGGTATACGCCATTATGAAATTGCTCCGGGTGCTCCAACTAATGGCGCCAATGCCTGTATTACATTCTATTTTTTGCAGTCCGAGTTTGATTCTTTTAATGCAGTGCCATACAACGGAAGATCATTGCCGACTGAGCCAAGTGATTCAGTTGGTATTTCTAACTTAAGAATTATCAGATACAATGGCAGAAGCAGCGATGGTTCCGGAAGGCCGGGTTCTTACACGGGTTTGGGTAC
>JAYUTQ010000029.1:0-2092 GCA_043755055.1 Chitinophagaceae bacterium
GTTTTTCGGTTGAGGGTATAAATAATACCGCTCTTGCCTTTGTTCATACTAATAAAACGTACAATGTGTTTTATAGTAGCATCCTTCTTTACCTTAGGCTGTATTTCGTAGTACAGGTTGTCCCTGTTAAAACTCGAAATAAAAATATTCGGATCACGAAGGCCCAGATTTTTTACAATATCACTCTGCACTTTTGGCGTAGCCGTAGCGGTTACAGCAAGCACCGGGATGTTGCTGTCTACTTCATCCATCATTTCCCGAAGTCTGCGGTATTCCGGCCTAAAATCGTGGCCCCACTCCGATATACAGTGGGCTTCATCCACCGCAAAAAAAGATATTTTAAGGCCGTTGAAAAAGTCCAGATTTTCCTGCTTCGTCATAGTTTCAGGTGCCACAAACAGCATCTTGGTTTTGCCGCTTGTCAGGTCGTCTTTCACTTCCCGTTGCTGTGCTTTGGTAAGGCTGCTGTTTAAAAAGTGGGCTACATTATCATTATCACTAAAGCCACGCATCAGGTCCACCTGGTTTTTCATGAGTGCTATCAGCGGACTTACAATAATGGCTACGCCTTCGCACATCATGGCTGGCAATTGGTAGCACAGACTTTTGCCACCGCCGGTGGGCATAATTACAAATGTGTCTTTGCCACTCAGCAGGCTTTGTATGGCTTCTACCTGCAAGCCTTTAAAAGCTTTAAACCCAAAATATTTCTGCAGCCCCTGTAGCAGTTCGGTAATGGTAAACTTGTTGATGGCAGGGTTTACTTTTCCATCGGTTGCGGCTAATTTGGCAGCACTTTTCTTTCTTGGTGATGAAGCTGATGTAGTCGCTGTATCTTTTGCTGCAGATTTAATGGCAGCTACTGTTTTTCCCATATTCAATATTGTTTTCGGTTCGGTACCTTTAAACAAAACCATACCGAATCTTTAATGTACACAATGTTTTGTTATCACAACAGAAAAGAAAAAGATTTGATTTTTTTCAGGTTTGGCAGGCGGCTTTTTGCCTGCCCCGTTTTTTAGGTTGTTGACCAGCACTTGTATTTCCATTCGGCAAAAATGGCCCCCGATTAACCGGAGCCGTTGAAAAATATATCCCTGATCATCCTCCATCTGTGCAAACGATTCTGTTTTTCTTTTCTTTCCTTTTACAAAGGCCGACGAAGTTAACCTAACAAGGGGTAAAAACAAACAGTAAAAATCAAGGTGTTGTTAAAGAAATAACAGGCTGTATCATTCAAAATTATCATTCAAAATCTAACCAATGCATCTTCTCTCTACATTTGTTTTATGGATGTAAAAACAATAGCCCGGCAAACCATACAACTGGAAGCTGAAAGCGTTAGTGGGCTGCTCAATTTTGTGGATGCGGATTTTGAAAAGGCAATAGCATGTGTGCATAATTGTAATGGCCGGCTGGTAATAAGCGGTATTGGCAAAAGTGCTATTGTAGCCCAAAAAATAGTAGCCACTCTCAACAGTACGGGCACGCCAAGCTTGTACATGCATGCCGCCGACGCCATACACGGAGATCTTGGCATGGTGCAGCCAAACGATGTGGTGCTGCTGATAAGCAAAAGCGGCAACAGCCCCGAAATAAAAGTGCTGGTGCCATTAATTAAAAATTTTGGCAACACATTAATAGGTATGGTAGGCAACACCGAAAGTTTTTTGGCCCTCCATTCCGACATCATGCTTAATACCACTGTAAGTCAGGAAGCCTGCCCCAATAACCTGGCACCCACAAGCAGCACAACGGCACAAATGGTAATGGGCGACGTGATTGCCGTTTGCCTGATGGAACTGAACGGTTTTACCGGCGATGATTTTGCCAAATTCCATCCCGGTGGAACCTTGGGCAAACAACTGTATTTAAGGGTAAGCGATTTACTACTAGATAACCTGATACCCAAAGTGCTAACCACTGCTACGCTGCGGGAAGTAATAGTAGAAATAACCGCCAAAAGGCTAGGCGCCACGGTGGTTTTAAACAACGACGAAACGGTGTTTGGCGTTATTACTGATGGAGACCTGCGGCGTAGCAGTGGTTAGCACTTTGGGTATCAGGTTATCTAGTAGTAAATCGCTTACCC
>JAYUTQ010000030.1:0-2092 GCA_043755055.1 Chitinophagaceae bacterium
GGCACAGGAAGCCAACCCACAAAGCCCACGCATCATTCCTGCGCCCGCATGTGCCCTAAATAATTCAGGGGATTGCCACGGCGGGGCAAGAACCCCCGCCTCGCAATGACGGCTCGCTTTTTGAAATTTTTGGTGTGTCCTTTCCCCCACCGGGGGTCAGGGGGCTACTACTACCGACTACCTCGGCGCCTACCAATACCAAAATAACGAACTGCAACAGGTAGCCCATGCCGAAGGCCGGGTACGGTACGCAAAAAAAATGACCCATACCGGCCAAACCGCCGAGTACTACTGGAACTACGATTTCTATTACAAAGACCACCTGGGTAATATACGAGCAACCGTAACCGAACAGCAAGACCAAAGCCAATACAAGGTTAGCACCGAAGCCGCTTTACAAACTGAGGAACTGAGTTACAGCTACTACAACCCCGCCCACACCCGAACCCGCAGCCAGATACCCGGCTATACGGATACTACCAAAGCCAATAATCGGGTAGTACGAACCCTTACCTACCAGAGCCAGCGTGCCTTTGCCTACCAAACCGTATTAAAAGTAATGGCCGGCGACCGCCTCGACCTTAAAGTGGATTATTTTTATAAACCCAACGAAACAGCCACCGACCTTGGCACACCGGAGCAGGATTGGTGGTACTGGGGTTTTCATGGCTTGCTTAATCAGATGTTTAGCCAATTGGGAGCCGCTGTAAACAGCAGCCACTTTACCGCCACACAATTACAGGCCAATGGTATGGCCGCATACAATGCCGGTATAG
Organism: Chitinophagaceae bacterium; assembly: GCA_043755055.1. Taxonomy (GTDB): domain Bacteria; phylum Bacteroidota; class Bacteroidia; order Chitinophagales; family Chitinophagaceae; genus JAZKFT01. The sequence continues at coordinate 777 of JAYUTQ010000030.1, forward strand.
TAAACCTGCTTAATACCCGCAACGCCAGCCCGTTGGTAGACCCTGCCAAACCCAAAGCCTACCTTAACTGGGTGTTTATAGACGATGCATTCCGCCAACTGGATGGAGACGCCGGGCAGGGCTGGATGCAAGTAGGTGCCGGAGTAACCGATTTTGCCCCCCTGGTACAGGCAAATATTAAAGTACCCAAAAGCGGATATGTATATATTTGGGTAAGCAACGATAGTGAAGTGCCGGTATATTTCGACGATCTGGCAATTAACCACAGAGCAGGGCCGTTGTTACAGGAAGACGATTATTATCCTTTTGGCCTGGAAATGAAAATGCTGGGGAGTAAGGCGGCGGGCAAAGCGCAAAACAAGAAAGGCTTTAATGGTGGCAATGAAATGCAGAATGGTGAATTTGCTGATGGTTCGGGATTGGATTGGTACGATGCAAATAATAGGATGTTCGACCCCCAAACTGGCCGATTTAACCAAATAGATCCATTGGCCGACCTTTCAGTAAGTTGGTCTACTTACACCTTTTGTAGTAATAACCCAATTAATAGGAATGATCCTCTTGGGTTAAAGGATACACTAATTAATGGTAATGTTTTCCATGAACTTCAAAACGTTGTGGTCTCTGCCGTAAAAAAAGCAGCGGCATCCATTAGAAACGATGATAATACACAGTCATGGTTTGGTAGGGAATGGAGAATGTGGGCAAGTCATTTTACTGGTGTTGGTACTCAAGCCAATAACCTGTGGGAGTTGGGGGTAAATTCGATGCTTAGGAGAAATATGGTTTGGCTTGGTGGTGGCTTATTAGACAAAGTTAAAAGTGATGGTAAGATGAAGAGGCATCAAGCCAAAATACTCGCAATTATTAAGGCAGATCCGAGATATAAGAAACTTCAATTTGTGTATTCAGATGCAGGGGAATCTGTTGAATTTGGTGGTACAAGAGCCGCTGGAGAAGATTGGGGAGGTTTGTCAAATGAAAACCCATTGCTTCATTCTGAAACCTGGGATGTGGCTATGAATCCTTTAACTTGGACATTGCGACATGCGAACGTGCAAACTGATGCAATTGTTAAGGGTGACGGCACCATAGTATTAAATCATTATGTCAGTGATAAATTAGACCTACGACCGGGAGATGGACATACAAAGGCTTACAACGATGTAACAACAGTTTTGGGTGCTGTTTATCATGATATACTACGGGCTACAGACAATTTACAAGTAAGGGCAAGTTGGAGTGTTACAATAAATAAATAGTATGAAACGATTAAATTCGGGGTTGTTGCTTGTCTTCTTGATTCTTTTACTCAT
>JAYUTQ010000031.1:0-4590 GCA_043755055.1 Chitinophagaceae bacterium
TACACAGGATCTATAGTCATAACCGATGATGCTTGCTTCCATCATGTATGGCAATTCCTTTTTACAGGAAACACTTACAAAAAGGAGGAATGAGGCAAATAAGGCTATAATAAAAGTTGATTTTTTCATACAAAACATTTTTAAGCTTTAATGAAAAATCAAGAACCGTGCCTGATGATAGTAATTAATGATGAATGGCTGTGTTTAACAAAACTGCAAGAATACCGCCTGCGATAGGGCCAATTACCGGAATCCAGGCGTAGCGCCAGTCACTTTTGCTTTTACCAGAAATGGGTAACAATGCATGTACAATGCGTGGCCCAAGATCCCTTGCCGGATTAATGGCATAACCGGTGGGGCCGCCAAGGCTGAGGCCTATAGCCAGTACAATAAAGGCCACTGGCAATGCATCAACCGAACCGAGATAATCAAATTTGGCGCTGATGTTTAATGCTGCAAATACCAATACAAATGTGCCAATAATCTCTGTGGTAATATTGGCCAAAGGATTTCGTATGGCCGGAGCGGTGCAGAATATGGCCATTTTTCCACCAGCATCGGTACTGGCATCAAAGTGTGGCTTGTAAGCCAGCCATACTAAAAAAGAACCCACCATGGCTCCTGCAAATTGTGCAGTTATGTAAATGGGTACCAACGTCCACTCAAATTTATTACCCACTGCAAGGGCAATTGTTACGGCCGGGTTAAGGTGAGCGCCGCTTGATGGTGCAGCTATAAATACAGCCACAAAGACGGCCATGGCCCAGCCAAATGTTATCACAATCCACCCGCTGCCGTGGCCCTTTGTTTGGGTCAACACCACATTTGCCACTACACCATTACCCAATAAAATAAGTATGGCCGTACCAACTAGTTCGGAGATAAATGGAGACATGGCTAAAGATAATTAATTGAAAAGCAAATGCGAATAGGTAAGAATCTGCCATAAAACAAAAGATCCCGTTGGGCCTTATATAAAGCAATTCTTAGTTGAAAATACTTTTTTTATTTACAAAAACGAATTGAATCAAAAGAAAAATGGTGTTGTTTAGTAACCATTTAGGAAAAGCTTCGTAGTATTATAACACAAAATTTTACAGTTATGAAAAAAATATTGTTTACCCTGTTTTTTATAGCCGGATCGCTTATGTATTTATATGCACAGGATTCGCTGCAACAATATACCGGTAAGTACAATTTTCCCGAAGGGTCTGTAATAAGAGAAATTACTGTAAGTCTTGAAAAAAACACCCTGCAGCTTGGTTCAATGATTGGCACAGCCGCTTTAATAAAAGAAACCGAAGACAGCTTTACGATGCCTGCCTTTAATGCTACAGCCATGTTTAAAAGAGACAGCAATAAAAAAATAACCAATGTGAGTATAGATGTGATGGGCCTTAAATTAGAAGGAACCAAAGAAGCAGACACCGCAGCTACGCAAGGCAATACCGCCGAAAAACCAATTATCATTATCTGGGAAAGAAAATTTCTTACAACACCCTGATTTTTTAAAGGAAAAGTTGGTTACAATTATTTTTAGTTAAAATCTTAGTAGAATAAATAGTAAACAAAAACCCTCATCAGTTACGATAAGGGTTTTGCAAACTAAAAACACAATCTATAATACTACTTAACCTTAATCAGGGTCGTTACCCTCAAGAAAAGTATTGAGGGAGCCAATAGAAGCAAGGCCATTCTCATCCGTTTTTACAGTAGCACGACTGTAAAAATTCTCTACGTTAGCAATACTGTTGTGCAAGTCCAATTCACGACGCATATACGCTGGCACTTGTTCAAATTCATTGTTTGGATCGGCAGCATTGAAATTGAAACTAAGGTTGCGAAGCTTCTTTATTTTCTCAACCCTTTCCTGAGCCCGGCGTTTCTGCTCTTCTTCTTCGCTCATATCTGCCTGATAAGATGCAGGTGCAGCAGCGGCTGGTTTTATCTCCATTTTAATGGATTCGCTGTCATCTTTTATCACCATACCCATATCAAAACTTTCTTCCTCTCCAAAAAGATTTTTCTTTGTTTCAACTGCTTCCTTTACTTCTTCCTTTTCCGTTTCCCTTATTTCAAAAACAATTTCCTGACTTGGCTGAACCGTTACTTCAGGTACAAGTATAAAAGCTTCTTCCTGTTTCTGCGCTGTTTCATTAACCACAGGAGGCGCAGCATAAATTTGAGAAGGCTTGCTTAGAAAACCTGAAATCGTTGCTGCCAGTTCTTCTCTTACTGACTCCCCATTTACCACCGGTTCTTCTGTTACTACAAAGTTTAACTCTGCAGGAATAAATTCTGCAACCGGCTCTTCTTGTATTGTTTCAGCCATTACTGGGGCCATTTCAGTTTTGGCATCCGCCAGCATCATAAACACAGGCTCTACATCTTCTGTCTGTTGTAATGGTTCTACAAAATTAGGTGCAGGTACATTTTCCATTAGCACAGGCGCCAGTGGATTTGCATTTTCCTTTGGCAATGAAACCATTTCTGGTTGTGCTTCATTTTTTGCAGGAGCATCCTCAAACAAAACACCAATAATTTCTTTCTTTACCACCACTACTTCTTTCTTTGTTGGCGGCGGTGGCATAAACGGATCTTTATGTCCAAATCCAGTGGCAATAATGGTTACACCCAATTCGTCTGTAAGATTTGTGTCGTAACCAATTCCCAAAATAACATCGGAGTCTTCACCGGTTTGGCTGCGAACATATTCCTGTATTGCATCTACTTCGTCCATGGTATATTCATGGTCTCCTTCGGCAGAAGTGATATTAATAAGAATCCATTTTGCACCACGGATATCATTATCGTTCAGCAATGGTGAATTGATTGCCTCTTCGATGGCACGTAAAGCACGTCCTTCGCCTTTAGCAGTAGCGTTACCTAAAATAGCAACACCACCATCTCTCATTACCGTACACACATCGGCAAAATCGACATTGATCTGTCCGATAGAATTAATAATATCTGTAATACAACGGGCAGCTGTTGCCAATACATCATCTGCTTTTGAAAATGCTTCTTTCATTTTCAAGTTGCCATATTGCTGCCGTAATTTATCGTTGTTAATTACCAGCAAAGTATCTACATGCTTTTTCAGTTCTTCAATACCTTCCTGTGCATGTTTCATACGCTTAGGGCCTTCAAAACCAAAAGGTGTAGTTACAATACCCACAGTAAGAATGCCCATTTCGCGGCACACTTTAGCTATTGCAGGTGCACCACCGGTACCTGTACCACCACCCATACCTGCAGTAATAAAAGCCATCTTTGTATTAATCTCCAGCATCCGGCGTATTTCTTCCAGGCTTTCTTCTGTAGCCTGTTTGCCTACTTCCGGGTTAGCACCGGCACCAAGGCCTTGTGTAAGGTGCGGACCCAGTTGTATTTTAATGGGCACTTCGCTTGTAGCAAGACTTTGAGCATCTGTATTGCAGATGATAAAATCTACATTGCTTATTTGCTGCTTATACATGTGATTAACAGCATTGCTGCCACCACCACCAAAGCCTAATACTTTGATGATGTTGGATTTCATAGGGGGCATATCAAAGTGAATCATGATTTTTTAAAATTTGTGTTGCATTGTAGCAACGTGAGAACTTAATGATTTGTGTAAGTAAGTAAACTATAAATTAAGACATTTATATAAAGTATAAAGGCTGCTAATTATCCACATTGTTAGTGCAGCCGTTAATATCACTTGAATTCAACATCTTCTTCTTCCTCTTTAAATAAATCGTATATGCTTGTACGAAGTTTGTTCCAGATGCCATTGCGTTTGGAAGGCTTTTCTCTGGCTAGCAGCTGCTCTTCTATAACTACATCTCCTTTAGGAATTTCCTTTTTAAATTCCTCAGGCACTTCCACTTTTTTATACTGGTCTTTAAATTGTTTACGATTGTGCTCAAAGTCGTTGTAACCTTTCAATATTAAACCTATGCAGGTACTGTACATTGGCTTTGTTAATTCATCCACATGGCCTGCTGCAAGATGTTCGTTAGGGTAACCGATACGGGCATTCATACCTGTAGCATACTCTGTAAGCTGTAACAGGTGCTTAAGCTGTGCCCCGCCACCAGTAAGGATTATACCTCCGTTGAGCTGTTTGTTATCCATACCAACTGTTTTAAGATGGTACGTTACAAAATCAAGAATTTCACTCATACGTGCCTGTATAATCTGGGCCAATGTTTTTACACTTACTTCTTTAGGCTGCATACCACGAATGCCCGGGATGGTAATAAAAGCGTTGGCCTTTGCCTCGTCGCTCAAGGCACTGCCAAACTGTACTTTCATTTGTTCGGCCTGTGTTTTTAAAACACTTAATCCCATCTTAATATCATTCGTAATATTTTCTCCACCGAAAGGAATTACAGCAGTGTGCTTTAATATGCCTTCGTAGAAAATGGCCAGGTCGCTTGTGCCACCGCCAATATCCAGAATGGCTACACCTGCCTCCATATCATGTTCGCACATTACAGCATCGGCACTTGCCAATGGTTGCAATACCAAATCTTTTACCTGCAGGTTACTCTTTGTAACAGCACGGGTAATGTTACGGATAGCATTACGATCTCCAGTAAT
>JAYUTQ010000032.1:0-4589 GCA_043755055.1 Chitinophagaceae bacterium
CAAGTCTCCAAAAAATGTATTGTTGATCGGGTATGTTAGCGACAAAATAAAAAAATATCTTTAATTACCTGAAAACCAATACTGTAGCATATTTGTAAACATGTAACTGTAAAATTATTTGAGTCAGTTTTTGATATTTTTTGACAAATATCATTTTGTATTTGAGTTGTAAGTGGAACAAAAAGATTTTATTTTCCTAACGAAAGCTTTGCACGTAATCTGCTAAGCGTTTCTAACCTGATGCCCAAAAACGAAGCAATATATTTTTGTGGTATCCGGTTTAATAGCTCTGGTTTCGTATGTAAAAGGTGGTTGTATTTATCAGTGGCCTTATTAAGTCGGGTTATGTATGCTCTCTCTTCGGCATCCCGATAATACTTTTCTAATAATTTTCTACCTACAATGTTCATTTCCGGGTAGCGGTTATATATCATTTCAAGGTGTTCGTAAGAAAGGCCTATTAATTCGCAATTTTCAAGGGCTTGTATATTTTCGAACGAAGGTAACTGTACAAAAAAACTGCTGATTGAAGTCACCATTTCGTTTTCTACCGTAATCCAACTTGTTATTTCTTTAGTGCCATCTTTCGCAAAACCACGCAAAGCACCCTTATTAACTATAAATACATACGCACATATTTCTCCGGTTTTTAAAATTATTTTGCCTTTAGGAATGGTACAGAAAAATGAGTGTTCATCAATTATATTAGCCATTTCATCGGCAATAGGATAAATGGCATTTGCAAAAGCAGATGGCTTTACACAGTTTTCCGGTAAAGGGAGCCTGCTATATTCAATAAAGGAAGCAGATTTTAATATTTTGGTCATCTGTACAATGACGGATTGAATAACAATATGGTTGCTTTTGTTTATCTGAAACAAATTGATTGAAGCAAAAAAAAGCCATCCATTTAAAAGGATGGCCTCCTGACGCTTTTGGTCAGCAGATTATTGTTACAGGCGTTCGGTTAACTGAAGAAAACCGAAGGTGCCCATGATAGATCTGTAGATTGCATGAATACCTCCTTTTTATTTAGTGAAATATAAAAGTAGGGTATAACAATCAGTTGTTTACTGTAATGTTTAATATTTTTTGTGTAGCAAAATTTAAAGTTATACAACAGCCAATTACCTATTGAAAACGCAAAGCTTTAACCGGTGTAATACGGCTTACAAGGTAGGAGGGGAGTATGAGAGCAATAAAACAAATGAGCATAGTGCCGAGTAATACCATTGCTATTTGTAACCAATTAAAAGCAACAGGGGCGTAGCTTACATAGTATGTGGCTTCGTCCATTTTTAAAAAATGAAACTGATCCTGTGCCCAGCATAAACCAAGCCCCAGCACAGAACCAAGGGCAATTCCTACAACACTTATATAGGCAGCATACCACAAAAATATTTTTCTGATAGCTCCATTTCCGCTGCCTAAAGATTGTAACAGCCCTACCATTTTTGTTCTTTCTAACACTAATATTAGCAGGCAGGTAATCAAATTAATAATTGCTACAATAGCCATAATGGTAATTACAATCCATTTTGTTTGGTGCTGCACATCCAGCCAGTCGAAAATGTTGGGATATTGTTTTCTAATAGTTTGGCTGTTAAGCCCGGTAGGCAATAGATTGAAAATTTTTTCATTGGCCGAATCCAGATTCTTAAGATCATTTACCCATACTTCGTAGCCGCCAATTCTGCTACTATCCCAAAGGTTCATTTTACGAAGCAACCTCATGTCGGCCATTGCAAAACTCTGATCGTATTCTTCAATGCCTGTTTTAAATATGCCAGCCACTTTTACTTTGCGGTATTGTATATTGCTTTCGCTTCGCAAAAAATACAATAGCAGTGTATCGTTGATGGTTACTTTAAGGTCGAGGGCCATTTTTTTGCTCAGTATTATTTGCCGGCTGTAGCTGGTATCTGTAAAATCAATAGCGGCGCCACTTTCCATAAAACTGTTGAAGTTTTTCCAGTCAAAGGAAGTATCAATTCCTTTAAGAATAACGCCATTAAAAGTTTCATCTTTTTTAAGAATGGCACTTTTGGTAGCAAACGGTTGTACATGTACCACACCGGGTACTTTTTTTATCGCATCCCGCAGGCTGTCATTAGCCACAAGACCTTCTTCTTCGGCCATAATACTACGGCTTTGGCTGTACCCTTCCACATGTATATGCCCCCAAAAACTAAATACTTTTTGGCTTACCGTTCTCTGAAACCCATTAACCAGACAAAGTGTAATGAGCATAGCCGCTACACTTACGCCGGTGGCTACCACACTTAATCGGATAATAAATTTTGAAAACGATTGCTGCGGAGCAGTAATAATTTTTCGGGCTATATATGCACTCCAGTTCATGTGGTTTCAAAACTAATGGCTAATTGCATACATAGTTTTTTGAAAAAAGATTTCAGGTTTCTTAGAGGCTGTGTAAATACATTATACAGATTCCCCACATAGTATTTTGTCGGCCACGAATTACACGAATGAACAAGAATTAGTACTTGGTTATTTGTGTAATTCGTGGCAAAAAGAAAAAATTAAATAGCCTCTTATACTGCAAAACCCAACCTGCGCTCCATCTCCAAACTCAGTTTTGGTAGTTTTCTTCTTTCTATTAAAAAACTGGTAAGCTGAGCAAATTCTTTAAAAATATAATGCTTGTCTGCTGCGCCTTTTAAGTAATCTTTACCGCTGCTGCCGCCGGTGCCAATGCGTTGTCCAATCATGCGGTGTACCATGTTCATGTGCCGGTAACGCCAGGTGCTTAGTTGTTCATCCAGTTCCAGCACCGCATTTATTAGCTGAAAGGGCTGTTGTAAAATAGGATAGCCCCTGTACAGCATTATAAACAAAGCACTCCGGCAGGCGGCTGAAGAAAGGCTTCTCGTTGCATCCTCTGCGGAAAAGATGGTGTCGAAAGCAGCAAGAGTGCCGCTTTCCACCTCGCTAAGGCTTTGCTGAAGGCGGTAGCGGTATTCTATCCAAAAAGAATGGGTGTTGTTTTCTTCAGGATTATCCAACACAAAGTTTTTCCATAACTCATCGTTACTAAAAAAAGGCATTCGTTCCAGCCAATTATTCATTAACGCTAAAAGGCTTGGTTCGCTTTCTGCTTTTTTTACCATTTCCACATATCCCGGCCTTAGCATAGACGTATAATATTGCAGCCCGTGCCGTTGCTCAAATTGCAGGCCCAGCCTTGCTTCCAGTATTTTAAACTGCCAGCTTTGAAAACCCGATGCCGGCCTTAGCAAATCCCTGAAATCGAGAAAATCCATCGAGGTCATGGTTTCCATAATATCCATTTGGTGTACCAGCACTTTCATAATGGTATTTACCCTGGTAAGCCGGTGCACCACCGTTTGCATCTGCGGACTATTATCATTCATTTCGTCCTGCTGCATAATGGCCACTACCGATTCCGTTTCGTGCATCATTTGCTTAAACCATAGTTCGTATGCCTGATGGATGATGATAAACAACATTTCATCATGTGCAGGGTTGTTTGGTTCATTAAAACTTACCGGATGTTGTGCGTCCAGAATTTTATCCAGTTCCAGATAGTCGCTATAATATTGGGGTTTATTCATGTGGCAGTGTTTGGGGCAAACATAGGTGTTGTTTAAAAAAAGCGCCTGTTTAAAGTTTCACTTTCATAAAACTGAATTTTTAGGAATGGAGTTTGAACGAAAGATTCTTTTTGTGTAAATAATACACATTAAAAAGCAGTCAGCATTTATATTTCCGATAGATTTGAAACAAAATCTAAAACGATATGCTTACTATTTTAAAACCTTGTGCTGCTTTACTAGCGGCTGCCATGTTTTTTTCGGCTTGTAAATTAACCCCTAAAGAAGGCGAAAAGAAAGATGAAAAAACCACCGAAGCCAAAACGATAGACGGTCATCCCGATTGGATTATGCAGGGCAATGTGTACGAAGTAAATGTTCGCCAATACAGCCCCGAAGGCACTTTTAAAGCTTTTGAAAAAAGCCTTGACAGGTTAAAAGAAATGGGTGTTCAAACGCTCTGGTTTATGCCCATTAACCCCATTAGTAAAGTAGACAGAAAGGGTGTTTTGGGCAGTTACTATGCGGTGGCCGATTATACCGGCATCAACCCCGAATTTGGAACGATCGAAGATTGGAAAGCCTTGGTAAAACATGCCCATGAATTGGGTATGAAAGTTATTATTGACTGGGTACCCAACCATGCTGGTGCCGATCATTACTGGCTTATCAAACAACCGGATTTTTTTGTAAAGGATAGCACAGGCAAGGCCGCCGTGGCTTTCGATTGGAACGATACCCGCCAACTTGATTTTAAAAATCCGGTAATGGAAGACAGTATGATTAATGCCATGAAATACTGGATTGTCGATACCGATATTGATGGCTTTCGCTGCGATGTGGCCTGGAATGTACCCGAGTCTTTTTGGTTAAAATGTATTCCACAGCTTCGTAAAATGAAGAACATATTTATGCTGGCCGAAGGCGATAAATCTTATTTAATGAAAAGCGGTTTTGATGCATATTACCCTTGGGAAATGTTTCATAAAATGGTAGATATTGCCGCAGGCAAAA
>JAYUTQ010000033.1:0-4589 GCA_043755055.1 Chitinophagaceae bacterium
TGATTTTTTCTGTTTTCATGCAGGGCAAGTTAAAAATTATCTTAGATGATAATCAGGAATCTTATTTATGACAGGGTAAAATTCGGTTTAAAGCTAACGTAAAATCATAGTTAATACCGATAATGCAAAAAGGTTGCTGTTAGAATATTAAATGCCGTCAATTATTACCAATTAAAGCCGCATTTTTATAATACTACAGTACAAAATCTATTACAGCCGCTATATTTTACATTCGTAGTTTATTGTTTGCTAAATTCGCTCACTTATAAATATTTAAAGCAGCAGGTACACAAGATGATCAATATTACATTTCCGGATGGTGCTGTAAAGCAATACGAAGCCGGGGCAACAGGTATGGACATTGCCAAAAGCATTAGCGAAGGATTGGCAAGAGTGATTTTAGCAGCCAAAGTAGATGGACAGGTGTGGGATCTTAGCCGCCCGATAACCCAGGATAGCACTATTAATTTTTTAAAATGGGCCGATGATGAAGGCAAACAAACCTTTTGGCACAGCAGTGCACACTTGTTAGCCGAGGCTTTGGAAGTATTTTACCCCGGCGTAAAGTTTGGCTACGGTCCTCCCGGCGAAAAAGGGTTTTACTACGATATAGACCTTGGCGACCGGCATATTTCTGAAGAAGACCTGAAAATGGTGGAACAGAAAATGCTGGAACTAGCCAAGCAAAACGAAGTGTTTGAACGCAAGGCAGTGGCCAAGGCAGATGCAATAAAATACTTTACCGAGAAAGGCGATCAATATAAATTAGAAATCATTGAGCGCCTTGAAGACGGGCAAATCAGCTTTTACACACAAGGCAATTTTACCGACCTATGCCGTGGGCCGCACATACCGCATACCGGTTTTATCAAGGCCATAAAGCTCACCAATATTGCAGGTGCCTATTGGCTGAACGATGAAAAAAACAAGATGCTGACCCGCATTTATGGGGTTACTTTTCCTAACCAAAAGGAATTGGATGAGTACATTGTTTTACTGGAAGAAGCCAAAAAACGGGACCACCGCAAACTGGGTAAGGAATTAGAGTTATTTGCCTTTAGCGAAAAAGTAGGCATGGGCCTACCACTATGGTTACCAAAAGGCGCCATGCTTCGGGAACGTTTACAACAGTTCTTACAAAAAGCACAAATAGACACCGGTTATTTACCCGTAGTTACCCCACATATTGGCCATAAAAACCTGTACGTTACAAGTGGTCACTACGAGAAATATGGTAAGGATAGCTTTCAGCCTATAAAAACGCCACAAGAAGGTGAGGAGTTTTACCTGAAACCGATGAACTGTCCGCACCACTGCGAAATTTATAAAACATCGCCAAGGAGCTATAAAGATTTACCCATCCGTTTTGCGGAGTTTGGCACGGTTTATCGTTACGAACAACATGGTGAACTGCATGGTCTTACACGTGTTCGTGGTTTTACCCAGGATGATGCCCACCTTTTTTGCCGCCCCGATCAGGTGAAGGATGAGTTTAAAAAGGTGATTGATATGGTGCAGTATGTATTGGCTTCGTTGAATTTTACGGAGTACACCGCACAAATTTCTTTGCGCCACAAAACAGATAGGGCCAAATATATTGGTAGCGATGAAAACTGGGAACTGGCTGAAACAGCGATAATAGAAGCCGCTGCCGAAAAGGGTTTGGTAACTATTACCGAGTATGACGAAGCGGCGTTTTATGGCCCCAAACTTGATTTTATGGTGAAGGATGCCATTGGCCGCAAATGGCAACTCGGAACCATACAGGTAGATTATAATTTGCCGCAACGTTTTGAACTAACCTACACCGGCGAAGATAATGCCAAGCATGTACCCGTAATGATTCACCGGGCACCTTTTGGAAGTTTAGAACGTTTTATAGCGGTGCTGATAGAACATTGTGCCGGTAAATTTCCTTTATGGCTGGCACCAACACAGGTTAAAATTTTGCCCATCAGCGATAAATTTACTGAGTACGGAAACGAAGTAATGGCACTGCTAAAAAAGGCCGATATACGAGTGGAACTGGACGACAGAAACGAGAAGATAGGCAAAAAAATACGGGATACAGAACTAGAGAAAGTGGCCTTTATGCTGGTAATAGGAGAGAAGGAAGTGGCCGAAGGAAAGGTGGCTGTCCGCAGGCAGGGCAAAGGCGATCAGGGCAGTATTTTAGTAACAGAATTTATAGCACAGGTAAAAGAAGAAGTAGAAAGTAAAAGAGCCATTGAACAGTAAAAGCAAACATTATTTTATTTCTGCTACCGCAATCAATAAAAATTTATATTTTCATACCAACAAAGCAACTTTAATCTAAAATCAATTAATGGCATTTCCCCCAAGACCAAGAGGTTTTAATCCCCGTTTTAACAGGCAGCCTGAGCCTGAACATCGTATCAACGAAAGAATCAGGGTACCAGAAATTCGTCTGGTTGGCGATAACGTAGAGGTAGGCGTTTATACTACCATCGATGCCCTGAAAATAGCCCGTGAACAGGAACTGGATCTGGTAGAAATTTCTCCCAATGCTGCACCGCCTGTTTGCAAAGTAATCGACTACAAAAAGTTTTTGTACGAGAAGAAACGCAAGGAAAAAGAGATGAAGGCCAACAGCAAACAAAGTGAAGTAAAAGAGATCCGTTTTACCCCCGGAACCGGCGACCACGACTTTGACTTTAAAGCCAAACATGCCTACGAATTTTTAAAAGATGGTAATAAGGTAAAAGCATATGTGCAGTTTAAAGGCCGTGCCATCATGTTTCAGGACAGAGGACAATTACTGCTACTGAAATTTGCCGAGCGCCTTGCAGAAGTGGGCGCCTTAGAAGGTTTACCAAAACTCGAGGGCAAAAGAATGATCGCCATTTTTGCCCCGAAGGGTAAAAAGCCAGCCAAGTAAAATACAATGCCGTAGGGCCGATATTTACAAAAGCAGTATTGAATAATTTTTCAATACTGCTTTTGTTATTTAATAGCTTCATTATTAACCAAGCCTCTGCTCAGGCCTTATTTTTTGGGCTTGCAGTACTCAACGTTTTGCTTTCGTCATTTGTGTCTTTTCATTAAGATTCTTAGACGAGTCTCTGAACCGGCCTTGTGTGTGTGCTTTGAAAAACTCGTCGATTTTTATGATACCATAAAAGGATTTCCTTCAGCGGCGAGTCCTGTGACTTACGCACAGGGCCGGGCACAGATTCTCCTATGTAACGGGATGCTACTAAAAGAGGTATTTTAAAATTTTGCTGCAACCGTAATAAAAAATGTTCTGCCATCCGCCAGCAAGGCACCAGGGCCGGGATATCCCCCTGCCCGACGGGTGAAGTAACGTTCGTCTGTTAGATTATTGATGCCGGCTTTTAACTTCAAGCCGTTTGAAAATTTATAACTGCCTGTAAGGTCGGTTACGGTATAGGCCGGAATGAGGCCATTTTGTCCGTTTGCTGTTGGGGCTAAAGTATTGTTGGCATCGCTAAATGTATTACCAACATGACTAAGCTGACCAGTTAATAAAAAGCCTTTATAGCCAGCAGAAATACCACCACGGTAGATATTCGACGGGGCATTTTCAACCTTTTTGCCTTTAGTTGTAGCGTCTTTATGATCGCCACTGTATTCCGCATTTAAGTAACTATAGGAGCTAAATATTGAAAATTCGGCCTTGTTGCTCAGCGCAAAAGCTTTTATCAGGTTCAATTCAACGAACGTTTCCACACCCCGGCTGGCGCTTGCCCCAACATTGGTAATTAACCGGTAGTTTGTAGCAGGCGTAGTCGTGTTATCAGCAACTGATATCGTTCCTACCCTGTTGTTATACTGTAAATGGAAAGCACTCACATCAAACAGGAGATAGTTTTTTATTTTGCCACGGTAGCCTAAATCTAAGTTGTAACCTTTGGCATCTTCTAAATTTGGATCTACTACATCTGTGGTAGGCGGCGCCTGTAAATTAGCAAACTGAATGGGACGGTACGCCTGAGAAAAACTTGCATAAAACTCCGTTTCTTTTGTTATGTGGTATTCCATGCCAAGGCCTCCCAATAAAAAGCTACGGCTACGGTTAATATTTTGAAGCATAACCGGGGTGCCATTTGCTGTAAAACCGTTTCTTCCGGCTGCGGAGCCTTCCAGCCACTCATACCGGATACCAGGAATTATAAGGGCCTTTCCGCCAAATAACCGAAACACATTCTCTACAAAAACTGCGGCGTTTCGGGATTTAAAAGTTACATCCCTTCCATATTCTCCAATTAAGGTCATATCGTAATCAGTTCCGGTTGTTCCCTTTCCATCGGCTCTCCTAAATGTGGAACCTGTGTACAAACGGATGCCACCGGAAAGGGTACTCTTTGTTTTACCCAATGCATAATCAGTAAGAATACGGCTTTCCAGCCCATAATTACGGTATTGGTCAATGTTCAAAATTCTATTATTGTACTCTTTTGTAGCAGCATTGATGCTATCTTTTAATGTAATTGCCTGTAGGTACCCAACACTGTTTCTATCACCCATGGTGGCAAATAGCTTTGTGTTCCAACGGGTGTTTGCGTTTATTTCGTAGTTCAGTGCCAGAGCCGGATTTGTCCATGTAA
>JAYUTQ010000034.1:0-4585 GCA_043755055.1 Chitinophagaceae bacterium
CGATTATTTGTTCTGCCTTACCTGCATAGATTTTAAAACCCATCTTACCATGGTGTACCATTTAGAATCTACCATGCACAGGCATATCATAGTGGTAAAAGCAAAACTGGATAGAGCGGCACCAGCAATTGAAACAGCTTCTGGAATTTGGAAAACTGCCGACTTCCACGAACGGGAAGTGTACGAATTGTTTGGCGTAGATTTTATAAACCACCCCGACCTGCGGCTACTGATTTTGCCAGACGGATGGGAAGGCAGAAACCCGTTAAGAAAAGATTATGAGGATGCTGTTAACATGATAAAATTGTAATGGCTTTGCCCCTCTCAAACATATTTGCATCCACTTTCCTTCTCCTTTCGGAGAAGGTGGCCAAAGGCCGGATGAGGCTTAGAGGCGTTGGGGTGAGGCCTTTTATAAAAATAGTGAACATGATAAAATTGTAATACTTATAGACCCGAATTGCAGATAAATTGAACAATCACAAAACTTACTAAACCAGCCCTTTAGGGTTAGGAAACCAAAATGTACAGACAAACCGAAATTATTAGCGACAATACGCAAAGCCATGCCTATGGCGATTCTTCGGGTGATTTGGTAATAAATGTGGGGCCACAGCACCCTGCCACACACGGTGTGCTGCATCTTGTAATTACGCTTAACGGAGAAACGGTGAAGAAGGTAGAGCCGCACCTTGGTTACATACATAGATCAATAGAAAAAATGTGTGAAAGCCTTACTTACCGCCAGTTTATTTACACCACCAGCCGCATGGATTATTTAAGCAGCCATATTAATAACCACGGCTGTGCTTTATGTGTAGAAAAAGGCATGCAAATAGAAGTGCCCACAAGGGCCCAATACATTCGTGTGCTGATGGATGAACTAACAAGACTTGCCAGCCACCAACTGTGGTGGGGTGCAGCCGCTATGGATGTTGGTGCATTGACCCCTTTCTTTTTAGCATTTAGAGAACGGGAAATGATCAACGAAATAATGGAAGAAAGTTGCGGCGCAAGGCTTACCATGAACTATATGGTGCCGGGTGGTGTGATGTATGATATTCATCCCAATTTTGCCAAAAAAGTAAAAGACTTTTTAATTCATTTCCGCTCTAAAATAGATGAATACGATACACTTGTTACCGACAATATCATTTTCCAAAACAGAACTAAAGGGATTGGTTGTATTACAAAAGAGGATGCTATATCTTATGGCATGAGTGGGCCATCTGCAAGGGCTAGCGGCGTTAGTTGCGATATCAGAAAAATTTACCCCTATGAAGTGTACAACCAAATAAACTTTACTGAAATACTAGCCTCCGAAGGCGACAGTTTTGCCCGTTACAAAGTTCGGATAGAAGAGATGCAGCAGTCTATGAACATTATTGATCAATTGATTGATAACATACCTGAAGGTGAATTTCAGGCCAAAACAAAAGCCGTACTAAAATTACCCAAAGGCGAATTTTACAGCCGTGTAGAAACGGCCAGGGGCGACTTTGGTGTGTATATTGTAAGCGAAGGCGGCACCACACCCTACCGTATAAAATTCCGCTCACCAGGCTTCTCAAATTTGTCGGCCTTAAACCATTTGGTAAAAGGTCACAAACTCGGCGATATGGTAGCCATCATGGCTACATTGGATTTGGTAATACCGGATATAGACAGATAGTTTTAATGGATAATATTTTAATTGAAAATGGATAATGAATGCTAACAAAATTACTAACCCATGGCTTTAGCCTTGGGAATAGAAATAAATCAAAAATTATAAATCATTCCCTTGTTTAGCCTCGAAAAAATAGCAGCTTCTGTTCACCAATGGCTCAATGCTTCCTTTGGCGACACATGGGCATTATTACTGGAATTTGTAATTGTGGCTGTACTTATTATTACGCTGTTTGCCATGCTGGGCCTGGTATTGATAATGATGGAGCGCAAAGTATCCGCATGGATGCAGGTACGGCTTGGACCCAATAGGGTAGGGCCAAAAGGCATGTTTCAAACGGTGGCTGATACCATTAAGTTGATGGTGAAGGAAGGACTTACCCCGGATGGTGCTGATAAAATGTTATTTAATGTGGCCCCGTTTCTGGTAATGATTGTAGCGATGGTGATTATGGCGCCGCTCATGTTTGCCAAAGGTTTTCAAATATGGGATATCAATATTGGGGTATTGTTTATCACAGCCGTATCATCATTATCTGTAATAGGTATTTTAATGGCTGGCTGGGCTAGCAACAATAAATATTCCCTAATGGGTGCCATGCGGAGCGGTGCTCAAATAGTGAGTTACGAACTATCTGCCGGGTTGGCCATTTTAACCATTGTGGTTTTAACGGGCAGCGTAAAAGTTAGCGACATTATTGCTGCACAGCAAAATGGCTGGTGGTTGTTTAAAGGGCATATTCCGGCCATCATTTCTTTTGTCATTTTCATCATTGCTGTTACTGCCGAAACCAACCGTGCACCTTTTGATATGGCCGAGGCCGAAAGCGAACTCACAGGCGGTTTCCACACCGAATATTCAGGAATGAAGTTTGCCTTGTTTTTCTTAGCCGAATATGTAAATGTATTTGTGGTATGTGCCTTGGGAGCCACGCTATTTCTCGGTGGCTGGATGCCCTTTCACATTGGCAACTGGGAAGGCTTTAACCATATAATGGATTTTATACCTTCTTCCATCTGGTTTTTCGGTAAAACATTTTTCCTAATATTTATCATCATGTGGTTCCGGTGGACTTTCCCCCGGTTACGCATAGACCAATTACTAAATTTAGAGTGGAAATATTTATTACCCATCAGCATGTTTAACCTGCTGCTGGTAACATTGATAGCAATTTTGGGTTGGTATTTTTAAAAGCGCCAAACCCCCGGGGGGGCTTAATAGGAAGGCGCAGAAAATGAATGACACACTCAAACACCCCTTTAGGGGATGGGGGCATCACACCCCCGATGGCTTTGCGGATGGAATGAAAAACTGAAACAAATGTTTTTAAAAAATTACATAGCTGATGTGTACAATGGCGTAAAGTCTTTGCTGAAAGGCATGCGGCTAACGGGCTATTATTTTACCCACCACAATAAAGAAAACATTACCCAACAATACCCTGATAATAAAGACACACTCGTATTGGCCGAACGCTTTCGTGGAGAAGTGGTAATGACACACGATGCCCAAAACGAACATGCCTGCACCGGCTGCACGGCCTGCGAACTGGCCTGCCCCAATGGCACTATAAAAATCATCACCAAACAAGAACCCACACCAGAAGGCAAAAAGAAAAAAGCCATCGACACATTTATTTATCATTTGGAGCTGTGCACCATGTGCAACCTGTGCATAGAAGCCTGCCCGACTGACGCCATTAAAATGGCTCAAAATTTTGAACACAGCGTTTTCGATAGAAGCAAACTAACCAAGACTTTGAACAAGCCGGGGAGTAAGATTAGGGAGGGTGTGGAGTAAAAAGACAAGTATAACCGCTGAGGCGCTAAGACGGAGAGAAACGCTGAGGAAGATTTCAAAGTTTATTAGAAACATTTTAGTCAAAAGCAAATGGATTGATAATCACTTAAAAATGTATAAAAAAAATCTCTGCGAAACTCCTTTACTCCCAGTCTCTGCGGTAAAAATGAAAACATGACGATCACCCAAATCATATTCTACCTGCTTTCAGCCATTATTCTTGTTGCGGCCATTCTTTCTGTAACCACCAGAAAAATATTCCGTTCGGCTATATGGTTATTGTTGTCTTTAATAGGCATTGCTGGTTTATATTTTTGGCTGGCCGTTGAATTTATAGCGGCGGTGCAAATTGTAGTGTATGTAGGTGGTATTGTGGTACTCATTATTTTCTCCATTTTTCTTACCCAACAGAGTGGGCTCGAAATGAAGAAGGCACCGCTAAAAAGAACGATTGCATCGGTGCTGGCTGTAGCCTGTGGTTTTGGACTTACTTATAATCTTATTTACAATTATGGTTTTAAAACCGGCGATGGCAAATTCGATATGGAGCTTGTCCGCATAGGCACCCAAATGCTCAATACAGGAAAGGATGGTTTTGCATTGCCATTTGAGGTGGTGAGTATTTTATTGTTAGCCGCTATGATTGGTTGTATTGTAATTGCCACAAAAACAAAACCCGAAACCACATGAACGGCATACCGATAGAACATATACTTTTTGTAAGCACGGCCCTGTTTTTCATTGGCATGTACGGCCTGTTTACCCGCCGCAATATGATTACAATGCTCATGGCCATTGAATTGATTTTGAACAGTGTCAACATCAACTTTGTGGTGTTTAATAAATACCTGTATCCTAACAAACTCGACGGCATTTTTTTTACCATATTTATAATAACTATAGCTGCAGCAGAAGCTGCAGTTGCCATAGCCATCATTATTAATTTGTACCGCAGCCATCAATCAATAGATGTAGAAGATGCTGCCGAAATGAAATACTAGAATTTTTGCCCCTCTCCGAAAGGAGAGGGGTTGGGGTGAGGCTTCTCAATGCTGAGGATGGATTTTAATATTTAGTCGAGATCACTAGCGTCCTAATATAATTAGAACATTATCA
>JAYUTQ010000035.1:0-4584 GCA_043755055.1 Chitinophagaceae bacterium
GGTGCAAAGCTCCATGAAAAATAACCCTTTGTATTTCCTGCTGAAAAGCCGTTCCAAGAACTCCTGCATTATCCCTCACCCTGTCTACAGAAATATAAATCTCTCCTGCTGTTTGCTTCGTTTCTGACAAATCGAATGTGATAATATCGGTATAATCGTCGTGTTGCAGAAACTGTTTATTGATCAGCAACAGGTACTCGTCGCTACAAAAAACATATTGTAGCGAGTCAAGTGGCTTTTTTTCAAGACGAAAAATTTCTGCTACAAACAACCTTAATTGAGTCTTGTGTTTAAAAATGGCCTTACGATCTGCATTGGCAAATGATACTAAATACATTTTCTTAAATCGGTATAAACTTGGTGAGAGATGAAATAGATTTGCATCCACGAAAATGCACAATGTTGAAGAAACTTTCAGAATTACAAACAGGCGAATCCGGAATAATTGACTCATTTACCAATAATGACATATTTCTTAAGCTTATGGAAATGGGCTGCGTACCCGGCGAAAAGGTAACTGTAGATATGATTGCCCCACTGGGCGACCCAATTTCGATACAGGTTTCCGGCTACAGGTTAAGCCTGAGGTTAAACGAAGCCGAGCATATTTTCATTCTTCAAAACAATTAATCCTCCTCTACTTTTTTTGCAATGGAAATAGGTCTCTACTTTGGTTCTTTTAATCCGGTACATGTGGGCCATTTAATTATAGCAAGCTATGCCAAACAAACCACGGCACTAAAACAGGTGTGGTTGGTAGTGTCGCCGCAAAACCCATTAAAAACTTCTGCCTCTTTATTAAATGAATACCACAGGCTGCACCTTGTAAAACTTGCCATTGAAGATGATACCAATTTAAGGGTAACCGATGTTGAATTTCATTTACCGAAGCCTTCTTATACGGTTCATACATTGGCCTATCTAAAAGAGAAATATCCACAACATCAGTTCAGTATTATTATGGGTAGCGACAGTTTTACCAATTTACCCAAATGGAAAAACTATGAGCATATACTCAGTAACCATAAAATATACATTTTTAAAAGGCCGGGGTTTGAGGTTGATAACCTGCTTAACGGAAACATTGAATTTTTAGAAGCGCCCCTACTACAGATTTCTTCTACCGAAATAAGGGGCATGATTAAGAAAGGCCTGTCTGTAAGATATCTTGTACCGGAAAAAGCGGTGAAGGAAATAGATGACAACAGGTATTATAGAGACTTATGAAACCACTAGTCCAAACTGCCTATCTAAAATACCCAACCCAGTAAAAGACATATTCCTACTATAACCGGCGACGGAAGTTTTGTAAAAAGCAGGATCAAAAAGGTGCCTGATAATACAGCCAGATTTATAAAGCTGAACGTATTCATATCAGTTATGGAAACATCTTTTAACAGGTAAAATGTGGAGGCCACCATAATACCAACCACCACTGCATTAATCCCTTCAAGCGACCGGTAAATGACTGCATACTTTTTAAGATTGTGCCAGATGGGATAAAAAAATAAAACCAGCAAGGCGCTTGGTAAAAAGATACAAATTAAGCCAACCAAACAACCAAGGGCCTGCCAGCCATAACCCCATTGCCGCATGGCCATGCCGCCATGAAAAGCGGCTACAGAAAACACAGGCCCGGGTATTGCTTTTACCATCCCACTTCCGGTTAAGAACTCATCACCCGTCATATATTGCCGGCCTTTTGGAGCACGGGCTACAAACTGTTCGTACATGAAAGGTGTAAGCACATCACCGCCGCCAAACACCAAACTACCAAAACGATAGAAGTTTTCTCCCAGATTCATAAGGCGGTATGCTGCTATCGGCGGCTCCGGAGGAACCGATTGCTTTCGTTTTGCATAGGCACTGAAATAGCCCAATAGCAGGAAAATAGCAGCAAAAATCCAGATATTAACCCACTTAATTTTTTTAGGGGTAAACGCCTCTTGAATGATCCGCTTTTTGCTAAAATTAGTAACCACGCCTCCCAAAACAATTAATACAGGAAAAACCCACGATGTTTTAAACAACCAAAACGTGACAAATATGGATACCAGTGCAATAACAAACGTAATCGTGTTTTTAACCGATAACTTGGCGGCATTTACGGCTGCAAATCCTAAAAAGCCCACAGCCATTGGCTGGATAAATTTGAATATATCTGTGTTAAGTGATTGTTTATCAATGTAATGCAACAAAAATGATAACAAACTCATAAGGATGCCTGCAGGAATAATCCAGATGATAAGCGTAAGCACTGCTAATGGAATTCCTCCCCTTTTATAACCAATAAGAGTAAGTGTTTGTGTAGAACTGGCACCGGGAAGTAGCTGGCAAAACGAGGTGTAATCCATCAATTCCTGCTCGGTTACATCTTTCCGGTTTTTTACAAATCGTTTCATCATCATACCATAATGGCCCTGCGGACCGCCAAAAGCAGTTAGGCTATGCCACAGCACCGTTCTTAAAAAAGGAACGTGCCGAAACATTTTTACGGATGTGTTTACAACCAGTGACATGAGAAGAATTTCGAATTAAATGTAGCGGAAAATAAATGCCGCTGCTAATTACAAATGAAGCTATTAATTTAGTCGTTTATTAGCTATGGCAAAAACGAATACCAATAACCCGCTATCACCAAAAAGCAAAAAGCTTTTAAAAAGTATTAGTTACCGAACGCTGCTTTCTCCATTCATTGTACAAAGAACAAGGGCTGTTACACAACAGTACAATCCCACCAAAGTGCCCGACAGGCCGGTGCCGGAATCCATCGCCATTTTTGTGTACGATTATAACCAAACGCAAATAAAACAGGAAAAGCTTCCTGACATAAAAAACTGTTTTCAATTTGTGAATTCGCCCCATGTTACCTGGATTAATGTGGATGGCATTAGAAAGGAAGATGTGGAGGAATTGTGCAACCGCTACAAAATTCATATGCTGATACAGGAGGATATACTCAGCGTGGGGCAGCGGCCCAAGATGGATGAAATAGACGGTATTATGTTTTGCCTGATGAACATGCTCTATTTTAATGAAGCTTCCGGTGGTGTGGAACAGGAGCAGATAAGTATAATTATTGGAGAAAATTTTGTGCTTTCTATACAGGAAGATCCCGGCAGAGATGTGTTTAATCCGCTAAGGGAGAAGCTTCAGTTTGCTAACAGTAAATTAAGGCAAAGCCGTGCCGACTATCTTTTTTACACAATGGTAGATTTGATAGTAGACAATTATTTTGTGGTAATGGAAAAGTTGGGAGAAAGGATAGAAATGATAGAAGAGGAAATTATCCGCAAGGCAAACAAGGAAACGCTGAACAAAGTAAACCAGCTAAGAAAAGAAATGATTGTGCTGAAACGTAACCTGAACCCGGTGAGGGATTTGGTAAGCGGCATATTAAGAAGCGATAGCGAACTACTTGAAGTAAAAACAGAAAAGTATTTTAAAGACATTTACGACCATATAGTACAGGCAAGCGACCTGGCCGAAAACTACCGTGATATGGTAATGGGTTTACAGGATTTATACCTGAACAATGTAAACCTGAAGATGAACGAGATTATGAAATTCCTGGCAATTGTAACCACATTAATGGCACCGGCAACTGTTATTGGGGGCGTTTTCGGAATGAATTTCGACGCCATACCTTATGCTCACCACCGATTGGGTTTTTGGCTGGCAGTGGGCATCATGATTTTTTTACCCCTGATAATGGTGTACTTTTTTTGGAAAAGAGGCTGGTTTGGAAAAGATGTACCGTCGGAAGAAGAAATATAAGCATGCTATCTTATTTTCTTTTAAAAATCGGAACAGTGCTGCATGGTTCGCCATACATAATACTTTTGGCAACCGGCCTTAGCAGTTTGGTAATTTCAAGGTAAGCGGCTTCGCCGATGGGTAAATCGCCACAGCCTTTTATCACAACCCTTTTATCTTCAAAATCCTGAGGTGCGATAGTGCGGATATTAGCTATCAGCATTTCTTCCTGCATTTTCTTTTCGGTGCCGAATACAATATGGCTTGCAACGGGTTGTAAAAATACCGCCACTAACATATACGCCCACATAGGAATGATGGCATCCGCACTGCAAGTGATGGCAACACTTTTGCCTTCGTACTGCTGCCAGTCGTGGGTTTTAAGGGCTTCTCTAAAATCTTTTTCTTTTAGTATCAGCCCCATAAAAAGAAAAGGCTGCAGATCAAAAACAGCTATCGGTTCCTTTGGGAAATAATCTTCCAGATCAATGGTGGTCAATGCACTTTCGGCAACCTTATTTATCAAAACGTCGCTCATGGTTGGTATTATTAAATAACAAAACTAACGTAAGCAATTTTTTTGCCACGAAGAACAAAGTGACAAAGGGGCACGAAACATTGAAATTATGTTTTAAGAAGTATAACTTAAGAAACAAAAAAACCTTTGTGCACCTAATACCAAATGGACATTTTAAATAGTCCAATCTTGTAACCCTGAAAAGGGTTTAATAACAGTAGCCCCGGGTAAAACCCGGGGAATAATGCGAAGAAAGTTCACAACCCCAAAGGGGTTGAATAACAAGCATTTAACAATCCGAGTAATCAGTT
>JAYUTQ010000036.1:0-10779 GCA_043755055.1 Chitinophagaceae bacterium
CTGTTAGTTTTAATTGTGTGGCTTTGGCAGCGGTTTGCAAAATAGATTCATTCACTTTTTTACCACCTGAATAGCCTATTACTTTTAGCTGCCCGGCTGTGTAAGGCACATCGTACAAAGCCATAAATTTTGTGGATCTGTTTGTTTGCTTTTTACCTAATGATTTTCCATTTAAAAACAGTTCCACTTCTTCGCAGGAAGAATAAACTTCTACGGGTAAGGGCCTGCCTTCATATCCGTTAAAATTCCAATGTGGCACGGCATCCTGCCACTCCCAATGGGCCCATGCTTCTTTTTTAAAAGTGGCTGTATCAAAACTCGGTTTAGGTGGTTTTACAAACAAGGAAAGCTGATCGGGCATCCATAATGCATCACGGTAATAGCTCTGCGGCCGTTTCCAGCCGCACACATCTATATCACCACAATAGGCAAGGTTCCATGGATAAAAATTTTGCCGCTGAGGATAACCGAGCCAGCCGATACTTGCTTCGCCAATATAATCCCAGGCCGTCCACACAAAATCGCCAATTACAAACGGGTGATCTTCCACCGCCATCCAATATTCAAAGGCTTGCGAAGGGAAAGATTCAGCAGCAAAAACCACCCTGTCCGGCACCCGTTTGTTTTCACTTTCGTATTTATCTAAAGCATAATTGTAGCCTGCTACATCCATGGTTTTAAACAATGGGTCTTTGTTTGCTTCCACACCATTTACACCGCAGGTAACGGGTCTTGTAGGGTCTAACTGATGAATAAATTCAGTGAGCTTTTTTGAAACAGCTACCACTTCGGGCTTATCCCGGTTGGGTATTTCGTTGCCGGTACTCCACATAATGATGCTTGGATGATTACGGTCTCTCAACACCATACTTTCAATATCTCTTTGCCACCATTCTTTAAAATACAAACTATAATCCTGCGGATTTTTCTTGGTTTCCCAGCAGTCAAAAGCCTCGTCTATTACCAACATGCCTAGCCTGTCGCAGGCATCTAAAAAAGCTGGCGATGGCGGATTGTGACTGGTACGTATGGCATTAAATCCTGATGCTTTTAGCAATTCCACTTTGCGTTCTTCGGCACGGTCGTAGGCTTTGGAACCGAGTGGGCCATTATCGTGGTGTACACAGCCGCCTTGCAATTTTACGGTTTTGCCATTGAGTTGAAATCCATTGGTAGCATCGAAAGAAATGGTACGGATGCCAAAAGTTGTCTCCTGATTATCTTCTAAGCCCTCTGTATTTAGTATCGTTGTAACAACTTTATAAAGCTTAGGATTTTCAAGGTCCCATAATACAGGATTGGGTATTATCATTTCCTGCTCAAACGCATACACACTGTCTGCTGCTATTGTTTTTTCAGCTTTTTGCAGGGCTACAATTTTATTGTTCCAATCAACTACAGTTGTAAGTAATTTTATTTTTGATTTGATCTTTGATTTGTTTACAACCCTTGTTTTAATTACAGATTTTGCTGTGACTTTTGTTATTTCTGATGTTGTAATTTGAGTTCCCCATTGTGCAATATGTAGTGGATCTAAAACCTTTAACCACACATGCCTGTAAATGCCCGAACCTGAGTACCAGCGGCTGTTTTCACTTTCGTTTCGTACCCTAACGGCAATAATATTTTCTGCATCCATTTTTATTTGGTCTGTAGCATCAAACGAAAAAGAAGTATAGCCGTAGGGATGGATGCCGAGCCTTTTTCCATTCAGCCATACATCGCAGTTCATGTACACACCATCGAATTGAAAGACGAAACGTTTACCTTTTTCGGCAGCGGTAATTTTAAAATGTTTGCGGTACCAGCCTATGCCGCCTGTGGTAAAGCCACCGCTTACCTGCGACAAAGCACCAATGTCGAAAGGAGATTTTGTATTGGGTAAATCTTCAATGCTCCAATCGTGTGGCAGGTCAACGGGACGCCATGCAGCATCGTTATATTCCATCCGTTCGCCGCCTAATGCACTTCCACGAAAGAAACGCCAATTATCATCAAATAATGTTGTGTGCTTTTTTCCCTGTGCTGTAACTAAAAAAGGAAATAGTTGCAAACTGACAGCAAACAAAATCAAGCAATATGGCAAAAGTCTTTTCATCAGGTGAAACCGATATTATTTTTTAAAAGTTAGCCGTTTGATGTTCGAATGGTCATTGGGTCATTTGTCATTTATGTTCAGCAAGAATTTTTAGGCCATTCTTTGACTTACTGACTCATTGGCTTTTGACTAGCCATTCCTAAGCACCGTTAATAAAAAAGAGCCAATAGTAAACCGGCACCCTGCTTGCTTTATGAAGTTAAAAAATGTTGCTTCAATATGCAGAATTGGCTTCAAATTGGCACTTTGCTAAGGCATATAAAAATACCCGATACACCAGGTAGTAACAATGTGAGGTTTCGTTATAGTGATGGAACATTTTGCTATTGGCTCGTATTAATTTACCCGAATGAAAAAGCCATTTGAGAGGCTGTAAAATGTTTGTTTTCTGCCATTTGCTTTCCACCATTTATTTCAAATAGCATGGTTTCTTCAAATCTTGAAGCTACAATTACCTGTACGCCATTGGCATGTTGGGTAAATAAGTCACCCGCCAATTTGGGGCAATTATTGTTTTTTGATAAGTGAGACAGAATAACATGGCTCATAAAACCGGGCCTGTGATTAATAAAAAGTTCCAGCGCCTGTTTGTTGCTCAGATGCCCATGTCCGCCACGGATACGGCTTTTTAAAAAGTAAGGATAACCACCATTGTCCAGCATTTCATCGTCGTAATTGGCTTCGAGAAAAGCGGCATGACATTGTTTAAAATGATGAATTAATTGCTGGCAAGGTGTACCAATATCTGTAAAAACACCCACCGTAACTTCATTACAACTTACAGTAAAACTATACGGGTCGGCAGCATCGTGTAGCTTTGAAAATGCGGTAACAGCAAGGTTTCCCACCATTGTAGGTATTGTATTACCAAAAGATTTGGAGCGTACAGTTTCTAATTTTATCCTGCCCTGCCTTCGTGTAGCTTCTGTTACATACACAGGTAATTGATGCTTTTTTGAAAACACTTCCACACCTTTAATATGGTCTGCATGTTCATGAGAAATGAATACGGCTTTTACCTTTTTAATGGAGAGGCCAAGGCGCAGCATTCTCGTTTCTATTTCTTTACAACTAATACCTGCATCAATTAATACAGCTTCGTGTTGATTGCCCACATAATAGCAATTGCCATTGCTGCCGGAGTTTAAAGAAGCGATGAATAAAGACATCTTACAGGTAATCTTTAATGGTGGCTTTTAGTTGAGCCTCGGGTTGCAGGCCGATTATTTTATGTACAATTTTTCCATCTTTATAAAAAACCAAAAGAGGAATACTGCTGATTTCCAGTTCGGCTGCTATGTTGGGGTTTTCGTCTACATCTATATTGGCAAAATTTACTTTACCCTTCATTTCCTTAGCAATAGCTTCTAAAATAGGATATTGTCTTTTGCAAGGTCCGCACCATTCTGCACTAAAATCTACCACTGTAAGCACTGCGGACTGTGGCAATTTTTCGGCAAATTCCGCCTCTGTCATTTTCTGTATGCCGTTCCAGGTACTGCCTTTTACGGCAGGATTAATTACAGGTGCATCAGGGTTTGGTGGAGGTACTGGTATTATGTTTGGCATTCTATCATTACGGCTGTAACCCGTATCAGATTTCGTAGGTGTAGTTTCAGTTGTGCTTTTATTTGAAGCCTGCTTACAGGATACACTAATTAATAAAACCAAGCAAAGGATGACGCTATTTTTCATAATATTATTTTGAACGAAGCTATGAGATAATTATAATTGAAAGTGTCGGCTTTATGTCGTGATTGTTTGTTTTAACAAGCAGATTTTTTAACAACCAATCAAATATAAATGCTTTATTGTACTGAAAACAAAATGAAGCTACCTTTCAACCTCGTAAAACGTTTATGAGAATATTCTTTTCAGGTATTATTTTAACTGTGTTGGTTTCCTGCGGCAGCCAAAAGATAAATATGAGTGGGGTAAAAAGTTTTGCCGGTTCCACAAAAGATATTTCGGAAAATACTTCAGCCGTGTATGATAATATGTGGCAACTGAAGTACGACATCGTTCAACTTTCCATTGCCACAATAGATAGCCCGGCATATCTAATAGAATCACTCAACGAAAATTATCAGCAAAAAATAGAGAGTGAAAATAATGCAGCGGCATACGCATCACTTTACGGTGTGCTTAACACATATGCTACCATAATGAAGGCACTTACCAACGAAGATGATTTTAAAAATTTAAGAAACGGCGTTACGGATTTACAATGCAATATGGAATTGGCCACGAAAAAGTACAACGAATTTTGTCGCAAACCACTTCCGCTTTCACTAGGTAGATTTGTATCTAAAATCGCAATAAATGTTGGTGAATTCCGGCTTAAAAAGATGCAAAAATTTTTTTTGAAAGAATCCATAGACTCAGGCTACGAGGCTGTTATAGATATATGTGACAATTACCACAATCAGTTTGCTCCCCGTATAAAAAAGGATATTGACAGGTTGCCAAACGACATCAACAGTGCCTATACCGGATTTTTAGAAACGCTGAAAACAGCTAAAAACTCCACTACAAATCAGCCTTACTTATTTTATTCTCAATACAATCCTATTTATCTGGATATGATCAGGCGGCATCAGCTAATTGATCAGGTTTATGAGCAGAATGCTGTTGCCATTCAAAACATCCGTAAGAGTATGGTACGGCTTAAAGAATCGGCATTAGTAAATCTTACCAATGAAGATTGGATTTTTAAAAACAAAGACCTTGTACTTTCTGCCCACGAATTAAAAAGGGCTTGCCTTAATCTGATTCAAAAAAAATAGCAGTACGATGAAAAAGGCAAATTTTTTAAAGCCATTACTGATTGTAAGTACCATTTTATGGTTTGGCTGTTCGTCTAAGGATAACAAGAGTAACGATAATAGCAGCGAAGAAGTGGTAAAGGATTCTGTTTCTATCAGAGACATTATTCCATTACCCACAAACGAAGAAAAATATAATGAGGCAGTAGCTAAATCAACAGAAACTAAAGACTCCATAGACGCTGTAATTGAAAATATGAAGCGGACGGTCAATTACGATTCGCTAAGGGCAAGCGGGGGGCTTAATTTTTTTAATGCAACCATTACCGAACTGCTATTGGCAAAAAACAGGCTTGACCTGGATTTGGATAAACTAATAATCAACGATCTTACCAAATCCGTGAAAAAGCTGAATACTGTGACAACACAAATGGCTGCAAGAAAGGACGAACTAAACCGTTATACACAAAGAATAGAACGCATAGCCAATAGCATTAAAACAGTAGTTGACATTACTACATTTTTAGCAGGAAATGGCTATTTAAAGTCGCTTTCGGCGAACCCGTCACCGGGCTAATAATACTGTAAATCCTGTGTAATGGTTAAATTGGGTTAAAAAAAATCAAATAAAAAAGGCTGCACGTATTTGCAGCCTTTTTTACATTGTAAATGTCTTTATCGAAACTATACGCACTTATAATTCACACTTTGTGCAAATTATTAATTGATTATCACAACCTTTTTTTGCACTTTTGAGCTAACTAATTTTCTTGCGTTTTTTTGCAGGATTTTATTTTAATACACTAAAACAAAAACACAGTTGCTTATGAAAAATGTTACGATCAAAAGACCGTGGAAGCTATTTTCCGTTCTTTTAGTCGGGTTGCTCTTGTCTGGTTTTGTTGGCGCACAGGTTACCGTAAAAGGTAAAGTGACCGACGACCGGGGCAATGGAGTGCCCGGCGCCTCAGTTACCGTTAAAGGTACCAACGAAGGTGCAGCTACAGAAATGGATGGCACATTCAGTTTCCGTTCCAATCTTCCAAGAAAAGAATATACACTTGTAATTACGAGTGTTGGTTTTAAAAATGCAGAGCAAAAATTTACAGTCAATGGCTCAGATGCTACCGTAAATGTGTCGCTCACTAACGATGCTGCCGGTTTAGACGAAGTGATTGTTACCGGAAATTCTGCCGGAACCACCAAAAAACAGTTGGGCAGTTTTGTTACTACTGTAAAAGCCGATCAGCTTAATAAAGGTATACCAGGCAGTGCATTGCAATCCTTACAGGGTAAGGCGGCCGGTGCACAAATCAGCCAAAACAGCGGCGATCCTTCAGGCGGTATGTCGGTTCGTTTGCGTGGTATCAGTTCTATAAATGGATCATCAGAGCCATTATATATTGTGGATGGTGTAATTGTAAACAATGCCACTAACCGTGTTACCAATACCCAAAGCGGTTACGATGGTGCCAACTTTGTAGGCAGCGTTGGCCAAAGCCGGATGAGCGATATTAACCCTGCCGATATAGAAAGAGTGGAGGTACTAAACGGTGCAGCCGCAGCAGCCATTTATGGTTCAAGGGCTAATGCAGGGGTGGTGCAAATTTTTACCAAGCGTGGAGCAAGTGGTGCTCCGGTGGTAAGTTTCAGCACCAGCTATATGATGAGTTCGCTTCGCAAACAGGTAGCTACCAATCAGTCGCCAACCAAATTTGGCGGACCAACAGATGGCCCTACAGCACAAACACAGGATATTCTTACCCCAGGTTTAACCAATACTACAGCTGTAACCCGTTACAATTACTGGGATTATATTTTTAGAGATGCCAATGGTACCGATAACAACCTCAGCATTCGTGGCGGTACAGATAAGACAAAGTATTTTGCATCAGCCTCGTATTTTTTTAACGAAGGCATTATAAAAAATACCGATTACAACCGTTTTAGCTTTCGGGTAAACCTGGACCAAACCATTAATAAATGGGCCAGCATGACCGCAGGTTTAAATTATGTAAGCAGTGGCGCCAACGAAAAACCCGATGGTAACTCCTTTTTCTCTCCTATGAACAGCATTACCATCCTTGGTAACTTTCATAATTTTCGGGAAAGGGATGCTTTAGGAAATTTAAAAGCCGTTGGCGAAAGAGGCCGCATTAACCCGGCTTCGGTTTTAGAAGATTTTAAACAACGTAACGAAACCAACCGGGTATTGGGTAATATAGGTTTAAAGCTAAAACCCTTCAAAGGATTCACTATTGATTACACAATGGGTATAGACAACTATTCTCAAAACGGAACAACTTATTTACCACCATATACATACAATGCAAACCCTGCATTTTGGGGTGGCGGGGCTACGCTAGACCCAACCCAAAACGGTTATGCAAGTGCAGCAAGCAATAATTTTTTCCAGATTAACCATGAGGTAAATGGTACCTACCAAACCAATATTACTACCGATTTAGCTTCTACCACACAAGTGGGCTACAGTGCACAGTACGAAAAAAACAAATACATATTAGCACAAGGCCGTGGCCTTGCACCATTGGTAGAAACCGTTAACGGCGCAAGTACTGCCATACCGGGTGTAGATAGCCGAAGCGAAATTTCTGTTTCGGGTTATTACCTGCAGCAGAATTTTAAATGGCGTAACCATATTTTCTTAACCGGTGCAGTAAGGGTAGATGGCTCTTCGGTTTTTGGTGAAGATGAAAGGAATCAGGTGTACACAAAAGCAAGCGGTTCCTACGTATTTTCCAGTGCCGATTATTGGGGAAAACTGGGCGTAAGCAAATGGTGGGATCTGGCTAAAGTACGCGTGGCTTACGGCGAAAGCGGTAACCTAACGGGCATTGGTGCTTATGATCGTTTTAATGCCTACTCTACCAACGCATACCTGAGCCGTACTGCACTTTTCTCAAGTACAGGCCGTGCCAATACTACTGTAAAACCAGAACGTCAGCAAGAAACCGAATTTGGTTTAGACCTTGGTTTTCTTAAAAACAGGGTAAACGTAACTTTCAACTACTACATTAAAAAAGTAAGCGACCTGTTGATCAATCGTCAGATAGCACCTACAAACGGCTTTAGCTCTTTGCTGGATAATTTTGGATCGTTAGAAAACAAAGGATTTGAAATTGTGGTAAATGCTACGCCTTTAAAAGCAAAAGATTTTAGCTGGGATGTTACCGGCATTTTTAGCCACAACCGTAACAAGGCTACCAGAATTGGCCAGTCGCTTACGCTGTTAAGCACCAATGGCGGTGCACCGGTTGCTATTATTGAAGGCCAGCCAATTGGCGTTTTCTATGGAACATTCTTTGCCAGAGATGCCAATGGTAATCAGGTAAAAAACACTGCCGGCATACCTACCATAGAGGCAGGCGTACAAAACAGTGTATTGGTGTATACACCCGGCCGCAACACTACAACAGGTTTGCCTACCGGCACTACGCTTCGCAGAATTATTGGTGATCCAAACCCGGATTATACCACCAGCCTTATCAATTCATTTAATTACAAAGGCCTTTCGTTAAGGGTGCAGTTAGATGCAGTAAAAGGTGGCGAAGTATTTAATGCCGACTTCCGTACCCGCCAAGGTACTGGTAATGGCGAAATAGCTGAACAGGAACAAAAAGGTTTGCTGCCACGTGGTTATATATCTGGTATTTATGCTGTAGAAGAGTGGCGTATTGCAGATGGCTCTTATACCAAACTCCGTGAACTAAGCCTCAGCTACGACTTTGGAAAACTGAAACCATTTAGTAACCTAACCGTAAGTTTTGCAGGCCGCAACCTTATAAGTTGGGACAACTACAATGGCTTCGACCCCGAAGTAAATGCTGCCGGACAAAGTACCATCCTTCGTGGTATCGACTTTGGTGCCGTACCCATTCCACGTACTTTCAGCGTTGGTATTTCTGCTAAGTTTTAACCACTACAAAACAATTATTACATGAAATATAATATATCGAAGGCCGTACTTGGTTTGGTTTTAATAAGTACTGTAGCCTGTAAGAAAAATTTTACCGACCCTTCAAAAGCTACTGAAGACAAGGTATTTGCCACCGTAAGGGGTTTAAATGGCGTAACGGTTGGGCTACAAAGAGCATACACTTTGGGCCGTGGCAGTTCGCTGTATAACAAAATCACTACCGATGGTTTTTTAACCAATCAATTTTTAATTGTAAACCGTGGTAATACTGCCGAAGACCAGCTAGACCGTGGAGCCGGTGCGGTAGATGGTACCAACACCATACTTGCCGGCTTGTGGACAAACAGCAACAAAATTATTTACGATGCCGACAATGTAATTAATGCTGCCAAAGGCCTTGCTGATAAAAGTTATGCCAACGGCCTTATTGGCTACTGCACCATTTTTAAAGCTTTGGCAATGGGTGATATGAGTATGTTTTGGGAAAGGGTTCCGGCTGGCATTGGTACTAACGTAACCTTTGTACCACGTGCTGAAGGGTACACAAAAGCCATCACCATTATTGATGAAGCATTGGCTGCAATTGCTGCAAACCCTGTAAGTGCCTCGTTTTTAGCCAACGTGCCAACGGGTATCGACATTGTAAATACATTGCAGGCATTAAAAGCCCGTTATGCCTTATTTGTTGGTGATTATCCAAAAGCATTGGCTGCAGCCAATCTTGTTTCACCTACGGTGAAATCGGTTTTTAATTTTGATGCTGCCAATGTAAATCCCATTTTTGAAACAGCAACAGCTACAGATAATGTGTACCAAACCATCGATTCAACCCTAGGCTTGTTAACCATGTTGCAGCCCGACCTTAATGA
Source organism: Chitinophagaceae bacterium (assembly GCA_043755055.1). GTDB lineage: Bacteria > Bacteroidota > Bacteroidia > Chitinophagales > Chitinophagaceae > JAZKFT01. Next base: position 9,670 of record JAYUTQ010000036.1, read on the forward strand.
TAGAAGGGTTCCATTTTATACAAGACTTTCTACCACCGGCGGTTCCCGTTTTCGCATCAATGGTTTTGCTGCTGCCACCACTACCCAATTCCCCATTTACCTACCCAGCGAAATGACGCTGATAAGAGCAGAGTGTTTGGCACGGCAGGCTACGCCGGATTTGGTAAATGCACAGGCAGCTTTAAATACCGTTTTGGTAAAAACAGCAGCTACCGATCCTTTTGGTGTAGGTGCGCAATTGCCAGCCATTGCAGGCCAGCTAAACTAGGCCGATTTGCTAACGCAGATTTACCGCAACCGCTGTATCGAATTGTACATGAGCGGCCTTAAACTGGAAGACATGCGTCGTTTTAACCGCCCCAATGCCGAAAGGCGCCGCAACCTTGTTCCTTATCCTTTTAGAGAAAGAGACAATAACCCAAATACACCGGCTGACCCTACGTTTTAAGTTGATTATATTATAATAAAGAAAGCCCTCCAGCAAAAGTTGGAGGGCTTTGTTGTTTATGGAATGTCCTTTAAAAAATCCAGGTTTTGCGAATCCCGTTCGTACGCATTGGCGTCAAGCTAATTATGAAAATGGAGAGTGTGTCGGCGGGGTTTTCACACTAAACGACCCTAGATTATCAGCGTGTAACTGTGAAACCCCGACGTGGTCGGTATCTTTAATTGTCAGCCTGCCACACTAAGATTTAGTGTAGGCTTAGCAATTAATCCATGGGGCACTCAAAATTTACGGTGTTCGTTACACGTCGGGGTTTCACTGTAAGTTGTTTGAAACTTTAAAGTGGCCGCTTGTGAAAACCCCGCCGGCACAGTTCTGATTTTTTAGGGAATAAATTGGCTACAATCCTTTACTGTAACGCGTATTAGCTAATTTGGTAAAAATTAACTTGACGCCTATGCGTTCGTACGGGATTGCCCGAAGCAATCTCCAGGGTTTGATTGAGTTGTAATCTTGAAGTTATCGCCACTTGTAGATTGCTTTGTTGGTGCAAGAAACACTCCGCGTAATAACGATATTTTATAATAGGGTTGCCAAGCTTTTTTTTAACGGCTGACCAAATATTTAGCCACGCCGCCGTGGTTCGTGTCCCCACGAACCATAAT